>JAEXJH010000219.1 GCA_023445955.1 Pseudomonadota bacterium | reverse complement strand
GCCGGCGGCCATGCGCATCGCCAAGGCCGCCGCCGAGGTGGTCGAGGACAAGGGCCTGGCCGGCCTGACCCACCGGGCCGTAGCCACGCGCGCCGGCGTGACGACAGGCTCGGTGACCCATCATTTCCGCTCCATCGAGGATCTCGTCGCCGGCGCCATCCGCGGCCAGCTGCAGGCCATGACCGAGGAAACGATCGAGCAAAGCAATGGCCGGCCGCCGATCGACGACCAGCTGACGGCCGACATCCTGGTCGCCGCGCTGCGCCAGCACGTCACCGCCGACGCGCCCTCGCCCGCTGTCATCCGCCGCCGGCGACTGTTCCTGGCGGCGGTGCGCCGCGAGGAGCTGGCCCTGGCCGGCGCGGTGATACGCTTCTCGTATGGCGGCACCCTGCGCGACAGCCTTGGCCGGATCTACGGGTTCGCAGGCGACGAACTGGTGCTGCAGGCCAGCGTCCTGGCCCGTCTTCTGGCGGCGATCTGGTTCGCCTGCGCCGGCGACGACGATCCCGCCGCCGCCCGCCAGGCCCTGTTCGAGCGCATCGAGACGCCACTGCGCACTTGGGCGACAGACAGCCCGTCCTGACTATCGAGGCCGCCCTGCCCGCTCGTCGATCCACTTGAGGACGATGTCCGCGAGCTGGAGGTTGTTCCGGTCCTGCATCAGCATGTGGCTGTTGCCTCGGATCCCAAGCTCAGCCGTCGCGATGATGTCCGCGCGCCCGCCGGCCGCCTTGATACGCGCGGCGTAAGCGCGGCAGCCGTCGAGCCGATCTTGCCAGGTCAGCGCGCCCAGCCCCGTCGGGGCCGAGAGATTGTCGCCGAACACGACCAGGGTGGGGATCTTCGCCAGCCTGGCGATCTGGTCGTCGGTGTAGCTGGCCCGGCAGGCGCCCGGTTCGAGAGCGACGATACCGGCAACGCCCTTCGGATCGATCAGCGCCGCGTCCATGGGAAACGGTCCCGACTGGGAGTGGCTGATGAGAACCGCGCCGTCCAACGCGATCGCCAGGCCGGATAGCGCCTTGAGAGTCGGGTTGGGTTGCGGGACCTGCGAGGTCAGGTCGGGAATGGCCTGCTTGGAGAGTTCGCCGACGGCCTCCACGGGAAACTGGGATCCCGAAAACGCCTCGCCGAACTTCGGCCCGAAGCGGAAGTTGGTCCAGACGCCCACGCGATCGCCAAAGCGAAAAGCCCCCTGCCCGATCGCCGCCGGCGCGCCGGGCGCGGTCGGCGTCACCGATCCGGTCGGCGCCGCGCTGGCGCCGGACAGTCGGTTGTTGATGGCCGCCTGGTTGAAACCGGAACGCGCTCGGCCGACCTGGTCGACGACATAGGTGGCGTGCGCCTTGCGGACGAAATACTCGAACCACCCCATCCGTCCGTCGGGCGTGGTGTCGTAGCTCTTTCCGCTCAGACCCGCGCCATGGATCATCACCACCGGGACCTTGGCCTTGCCCGCGGGAACCATGTACTCGACGTACATCTGGTCGACCGTCACGCTGTCGTCCGGCCCCAGCAGGATCTCTCCCGCCTTCTGCTCGACCGACCGTCCGCCAACGAAGAAGCTGCCCCGATCCTTCAATGTCAGAGGCGTCGCCGGCGCCTGGATGGACTTGAGCGTCTGCGCCGAAACCGGCCCGGCGAGTTCGAGGCTACCGAGGACGACGCCAAGCGCCATGACGCTGACGCGCGACGACAGGCCAGTGGTCAAACCCATGGCGGATCTCCCTTTCACGATGGAAGGAAGGCTATCTCGGCGCCATATCCGCGATTAGCGGGCGGAACGGGCTTGCTCCTTTTAGGTGAGCTTACAGATGCCCGGTGTCACCGATCCTTGAACCGCAGTGCGTCGAGAAGCATCGAGAACGCCGGCGAGGCGTGACGACGGCTGGGATAGTAGAGGTGATAGCCGGAGAACGGCGGGCACCAATCCTCCAACACCCGGACGAGATCGCCCGACGCGATGCACGGCGCAGCGACGTCCTCGGGCATGTAGGCCAGGCCAAGTCCCTGCAGGGCGGAATCCAGCCGTTGCCGGATCGTGTTGAAGATCAGCTGGCCATCGACACGCACCTTCACTTCGCGGTCGTCCTTCTCGAACTCCCAGGGGAAAAGGCCGCCATAGGTGGGCAGGCGCATGTTGATGCAGTTGTGGTCGGTCAAGTCCTGCGGGTTTAGCGGCTTGGGACGGCCGGCGAAGTAGGCCGGAGCGCCGACCACGGCCATGCGCATGTCGGGACCGATACGCAAGGCGATCATATCCTTGGCCACCTGTTCGCCAAGGCGCACGCCGGCGTCGAACCCCTCGGACACGATGTCGACCATGCCATAGTCGACGATGATCTCGACCCGGATGTCGGGATAGTCCGGCAACAGCCTGGCCAGCCCCGGCTGCAGAGCCGAACGCGCGGCATGCTCGCCGGCGGTGATGCGGATCGTGCCTGCGGGACGCTCGCGCATGTCCGCGAGCGCGGCCAGCGCCTGCTCGATTTCCTCGAAACGTGGGCCCACGGTTTGCAGGAGACGATCGCCCGCCTCGGTTGGCGCGACGCTGCGGGTTGTCCGGGTCAGCAGGCGAATGCCCAGCCGCCCCTCCAGCCCCTTGATCGTCTGGCTGAGCGCTGAGGCCGAGACGCCGAGCTTGGCTCCGGCGCGCGTGAAACTGCGCTCCCTGGCCACCGCAGCGAAGGCGGCGAGTTCATCGAAGCCCTGGGCCATTTATTAGTCTCACTAAAAGCGACATAGCGATTATGGGGCCTAATCGCCGAAACGGACCAGACCTATCTTCCTCGGCATGCGAAGGCGCCGGGGGGCTCCGCGTTCGTGAAGGAACACGGAGCACTCCATGGAACAGAGCTTTCTCGAACGCGGCGACCTAGAGGCGACGGCTTTGCGATTGGCGAGCGAAGGCGGGCGCTGACGATGAGCCGCATGAAAGCCATGTCGCGCCGCACCGCCCTGGGCGCGCCCGCCGCCATGGTCCTGGCCGCCAGCGCCAACGCCTGTGCGGCTGAAGATCAGACGGCGCCGGCCGGAAATTCGCGCACGCTGGTCGCCTATTTCACCCGCTCAGGAAACACCCGGGTCATAGCCGGCCAGCTGCACCGGGAGCTGAAGGCCGACCTCTTCGAGATTCAAGCCGCTACGCCCTACCCGGAGGACTATGAACAGACGGTCGAACAGGCCCGCAAGGAGCGCGACGCTGGCGCGCGTCCGCCGCTCAAAGGCCTGATCCCGAACATCGCCGCCTACGACACCGTCTTCCTGTGCTTTCCGATCTGGGGCGAGACTGCGCCGCCGATCATCCGCAGCTTCCTGGCCGCCCACGATCTGTCGGGCAAGACGATCCAGCCGGTGATCACCCATGGCGGCTATGGCCTTGGCGACAGCCTGGCCGTCGTCAAGCGTCACGCCCCCGACGCGCGCCTGCAGCAGGCCTTCTCGATGGAAGCCGACCAGGAGCGGCGGACCATGACAAAGGTCCGCGAATGGCTGGGCGCGATCGCTCGCGCCTGAACGAACCCTTTCAGGAGATCAGACAATGCAAAAGCGCAAACTCGGCCAGGCTGGCCTGGAAGTCTCCGCCCTCGGCTATGGCTGCATGGGCCTGAGCTCGGCCTATGGCCCGCCCACCCCGCACGAAGACGCCTTGGGCGTCATCCGCACAGCCTTCGACGCCGGCGTGACCCTGTTCGACACGGCCGAGGCCTATGGGCCGTTCGCCAACGAGACGCTGCTGGGCGAGGCCGTCGCGCCGTTCCGCAATCAGGTCGTGATCGCCACCAAGTTCGGCTTCGACATCGACGTTGCGACCGGCGCCCGAACCGGCGGCCTCAACAGCCGCCCCGAACACATCAAGGCCGTGGCCGAGGCGCAGCTGAATCGCCTGCGCACCGACCGTATCGACCTGCTCTACCAGCACCGGGTCGATCCGGCCGTCCCCATGGAAGATGTCGCCGGGGCCGTGAAGGATCTAATCACTGCCGGCAAGGTGGGGCACTTCGGCCTGTCGGAACCCAGCGTGGAATCGCTGCGGCGGGCCCACGCCGTTCAGCCCGTCGCGGCGCTGCAGAACGAGTATTCGTTGTGGACGCGCGACGTGGAGCACAACGGCGTCCTCGCTGCCTGTGAGGAACTGGGCATCGGCTTCGTGCCGTTCAGCCCGCTGGGCGCGGGCTTCCTGACCGGCAAGATCGACGAGACCACCAAGCTCGACCCGACGGACTTCCGCTCGATCTCGCCGCGCTTCGCCGCCGAGGCCCGGGCCGCCAACATGGAGCTGGTCGATCTCCTGAGGGCCATCGCCGGCCCGCGAAACGCCACGCCGGCCCAGATCGCTTTGGCCTGGCTGCTGGCCCAGAAGGCCTGGATCGTGCCGATCCCCGGCACCACCAAGCTCAATCGCCTGGCCGAGAACCTCGGCGCGGCGACCGTCGAACTCACAGTCGAGGACCTGGCTTCGATCGAAGAGGCCGTCGCGAAGATCCCGATCCAGGGCGCACGGCTGCCCGAAGCCGTCCTGGCCCAGACCGGCCGCTAGGCCTCTGCCCCGGGCCTGACGCTCACCCCTTCGCAAAGGAGTTTCCCCATGAAGCCTGTTGTCGCGGCCATGGCGGCCTTGACCCTGACGACCCCGGTCGAGGCCCAGGAGCGCAAGTCCGTTGCGCCCAAGGCCATGCAGGCGGTCGCGCCCGGCCTTGCCAACTACACCGACGACGTCCTGTTCGGAGACGTCTGGATCAGTCCGGCGCTGAGCCCGCGCGATCGCAGCCTGGTGACGGTGTCGGCTCTGATCGCCACCGGCAAGACCGCCCAGCTGACGGGGCACTTGGGCCGTGCGCTCGACAATGGCGTCACGCCCGGAGAAATCGCCGGGACCGTCACGCACCTGGCGTTCTACACCGGCTGGCCCAACGCCGTGTCGTCGCTGGAGGTGATCGAGAAGGTGTTCACCGATCGGGGCGTCGACATGGCGGCCCTGCGCGTTCCGGTGACGGCGAGCCTGCCCGTCCCCGCCTCGGACGCTGCTCGCGCCAAAACGGTGACAACGGCCATCGGGCCGACGGCGCCCAAGCTGGCGGCGCTGACCAACGACGTGCTTTTCGCCGACCTGTGGCGGCGGACCGACCTCGCCCCGCGCGATCGCAGCCTGGTGACCCTCGCCGCGCTGGCCGCCAACGGCGATGAGGCGGGCCTGTCCTTCCATGCCGGCCTGGGCCTTCAGAACGGCCTGACGCGCGCGGAGATCGGCGAGGCGCTGACACACCTGGCGTTCTACGCCGGCTGGCCCAAGGCGACCGCCGCGGTCGCCGTCGTCGACAAGGCGTTCCAGACCCTGGACGCGGCGCAGACGCCTTCGGCGGCCGGCAGCCTCACGATCACCCCGCCCGGCTCGCAGCCCGTTCAGGGTCCCGCCGCGACCTTCACGGGCGCGGTGACGGTGACCTCGCCGTTCAGAGGGACGGGTGGAGCCCGTCTTAGCGGAGCCACCGTCACCTTCCAGCCGGGCGCCCGCTCCAACTGGCACAGCCATCCGCTCGGCCAGCTGCTGATCGTCACGGCCGGCGAAGGCTTGGTCCAGGCCGAAGGCGGGACGGTTCGCCGGATCAGGCCCGGCGACACGGTCTGGACGCCGCCCGGGGTCAAGCATTGGCACGGCGCCGCGCCGACCAGCGCCATGACCCACGTCGCCGTGGCCGAGGCCCTGGACGGCGCGAGCGTGACCTGGCTGGGGCCGGTGACCGACGCCGAATACCGCGCGCCTTCCTCCTAGGCGTTGGGTGAGTTGACGCCGTTCTTCGCCTCGACACTGATGGAGCGGGCAGCCTGCGTACGCCGCTCCGTCAGTTCAGGACCGTAGCGTCGCCGGGCTCGCGGCCCTGCCTGAACTCCCGTGGGGACAAGCCATATTGCTCGCGGAAGGCGCGGCTGAAGTGCGCCGAGCCGTTGAAGCCCCAGCGAAAGCAGATCTCCGAGATCGACAGCCGAGCGTGCTGGGGGCTGGCGAGATCGATCCGGCAGCGCTCCAGGCGACGGGAGCGCAGATAGTGGCTGAAGGTCTCGTTGGCCGAGGCGAACAGCTTCTGCACGTAACGGGGCGAAACCCCTTCCTCATTCGCCACGCGCCGTAGCGATAGTTCGGCGTCCGGCAACAGGGTCTCGATGGTCTGGCAAAGCCGCTGCAGATGGGCCGTCGGCGTCGAGGCGTCGAAGGCGTCGGAGATCGCCGCCCCGCGCTCGAGCAGGCACTGCGCCAGGAATTCCGTGAAGGCCAGGTCCACTGGCCGCAGCTGGTCGACCGAGAGGTTCTCCAGCTCCTCGGCGGTCGCGCGCAGCAGATCCGAGAGAATGCGCGGGACGCCTTTGGAGCCATCCAGCCACCCGACCCGCAGGTTGAAGGGACGGATCAGCCGATGGTCCAGCGCCACGCGCGGGGCGCGCACGAACAGTAGGCGCGAGCGGGTGTCCAGCCGAAGCGCCGCCGCCTGCCCTGTAGGACCAAAGGCGATGTCGCTCGAGGCGACGCTGACCGCCAGCTCGTCGGTGACCAGGGTCGCCTCGCCGTTCAGCAGGACCGCCAGCCAGATCGCCGCCGGCTGCGCCGTCAGACGACCAGCGATCGTCTGGGCGCCGGCCTCGACAAGGGCGAACTCGATGCCCAGCGGCGAGGTCAGGCAGACGACCGACGCGGCGGCCGGCTCGTGGTCCGACAGCCCCTCGATCGGCAGGCCCAGGCGGGCCATCGCCTCGCGCCAGGCCTCCGCGCGCTCGGCGCGAGGGTGGCTTTCGGTGCTGAACGACCAGGCCTTCATGGGTCTACGCCTTTAGCTTTGGAAAGATGTCGCGCGGGATGCGCACGTGACAGCCCTGGGTGCCGTCGACCACCTGGGTGACGCCGAAGTCGGCCGCCACGCTCATCAGCGAATAGGCGTCGTTCTTCGACAGGCCGACCTGGTCGCTGAGCAGGCTCAGCATCTTGGTCGAGGCGTCGCGCATGGCCAGGTTCAGGTCTTCGTTGAAACCGTGGACGATCCACCACTTGGGCGTCTCCAGCAGCGGACCGGGGGTCTGGATGTCCTTGCGCAGCACGATCTGCATCAGGACGTTCAGCGAGCTTTCGATGGCCGTGCCCGACAGCTCGCCGTCGCCCTGGCTGACATGGGGGTCGCCGATCGAGAACAGGCCGCCATCGACTTGCACCGTGTAGTACATCGTGGCCCCCGCCCCGATGCGCCAGTTGTCGATGTTGCCGCCGTGCTCGCCCGGCGGGATGGTGCTGACCCGGCCATCGACAGCAGGCGCCACGCCGGCCGTCCCCAGGTGCGGACGGGCCGGGATCCGGATCCCCTTCAGGGCAGGCTGGCGGTCGCACTCGGGGCAGTTGGTGATCGTGCCCGGGATCAGGTACTTGCCCTCGAAATCGTAGGCATAGAGGGCGGCGGCGGTGTTGGTGTTCGGATCCAGCTCGTAGATCGTCACCCGCTCTTTTTCGCCGAACTCCTTGTAGAGATAGCCCCAGTTGGCCGCGAGGTTGGAGCCATAGTTGTTGCGCGGGACCATGCGCAGGTAGCGCACCTCCAGCACGTCGCCGGGTTTGGCGCCCTCGACATAGATGGGGCCGGTCATGATGTGGACGCCGGGGTTGCGGTCGTCCTCGGGGATCTCCGTGAAGATCTTCGTGACGCCCTCGTCCATCATCAGCTCGGGCGCGTCGCCGGCGTGGTGGGTGATGGCCTCGGCCTGGACCAGGTCGCCGCTCTTGATGCGCAGCGACGGCGGGGTCGAGGGATCGAAATAGCCCCAGTGCACGGTTTGGGGCGTGGCCTTGAGCGTGTGCAGGGCGCCGGGGATGACGTCCGGGCGGGTCTGGCCAGGTTCGCAAATGAAAGGCATCGGGGTCCTCAGGCGCTGGCGGCGAGCGTGACAGAGGTCATGCTCAGCGAGCCGTGCTCGATGTGGTCGGGGGCGAAGGTGGCCGTGTCGCCGGGCAGACGCGCGCCCAGCACGTAGAGCAGCGGCCAATAGTGCTCGGGCGTCGGGACCGAGCGCATAGCGTCCTGCCCCTGGCTTGCGAAATCGACGGCGCGTTGCGGCGCGTCCTCGGCGATGGCGGTCTTGATGTAGTCGTTGAAGCGCTGGGACCAGTCGTAGGGCGCGCAGTGGCGGTCGCCCCAGTCCATGGCCGGCAGGTTGTGGACGATGTTGCCGGTGCCGACGATCAGCACGCCTTCATCGCGCAGGGGCGCCAGGCGCTGGCCGATCTCGAAGTGCCAGGCCGGCGGCTTGGTCGCGTCCATGCTGAGTTGAACGACGGGAACGTCCGCATCGGGAAACGCCTTGCCCAGCACCGACCAGGTTCCATGGTCCAGACCCCAGGCCTGCTGGTCCATCGCCACCGGCGTGGGGCTCAGCACCTCGGCCACCCGCGCCGCCAGTTCGGGTGAGCCGGGCGCTGGATATTGCTGGTCGAACAAGGCCTTGGGGAACGAAGCTCCGAAGTCGTGGATCGTGCGGGGGTTGGTCATGGCCGTCACCGCGATCCCGCGGGTCTGCCAATGCGCCGAAACGCAGAGGATCGCCTTGGGCTTGCCGACCGCGTCGCCCATGACCTTCCAGGCGCGTGTGGTGTCGTTGGTCTCCAGCGCGATCATCGGGCTGCCGTGACCGAAGAAGATGACGGGCAGACGGCTCATGCGGCGGCCTCCGCATTGGCGGCCGCAGGCGTGTCGCCAGCCTTCATCGCCGCCCAGGCCTGCTGGTAGCGCGGCGCCAGCCAACGGTTGAACTGCACCTGCGCACCTTCCTGCCAGGAGTAGCGGCCGCGGATGGCGAAGCGCGAACGCAAGCCCTGCTGGACCAGTTCGTCGACATGCATGTCCTGAGCGATGATCTTGCCGGCCGAGGTCATGATCATTTCGAGGCGCTCTTCGAAGCCGGAGCTTTCGATGGCGCCGGGCGCGACCAGGATGCCGGTGTCCTGCTCCATGGTCTCGGGACCGGTCGGACGCAGGATCAGGTAGATGACCATGTCGCTGGTCATCACCAGCGACAGCGTCGGCGGGATGTTGGCGAAGGTGGCGCGGTTGCGGTCCTCGTCCGTCAGGCTCGGAAAGATCGGCAGCACCGCCTTCTGGGTCGGGTTGAAGCTGGCGTCGGCGTGCAGGGTGCCGTTGTACCGCAGGAAGCCGGCGTCGCCCGCCTCGGCTTCCGGGAAGCTGCACAGTTCACTGGGAATGAAGTCGTGCAGCGGCCCGCGGTGCAGCTTGCTGGCGTGGTAGCCGTCGTTATTGTTCTCGAACATCACCTTCCAGTTCCAGGCGAACTGTCCGGTCATCGGCGGCGACAGGCCGTCGGCGTTGGCGAGGTCGTAGTTGGCCACCGCCGCCTCGACCGCCGTCAGGCGCGGCGCCAGCGGCGCGGCCTGGTCGTCGAAATTGATGAAGATGAAGCCCAGCCAGATCTCGACCTTGAAGGTCGGCAGCTTGATGGCCTTCTTCTGGAAGTCGCAGGTGCGCTCCATGGCCGGGGCGTTCACCAGGTCGCCGTTCAGCGAGTAGACCCAGTGGTGATACGGGCAGACGAAACCGCGCGTGTTGCCCCTGCCCTCGGCCACCAGCATGGCGCGATGCTGGCAGACCGCCGACATCGCCTTGATCTCGTTGTCGCGATTGCGCGTGACGATGATCGGCTCGCCGATGATCTTGGTGGTGAAGAAGTCGCCGGGCTCCTTCACCCAATCGACGCGGCCCACGCACAGCCATTCGTGATTGAACAGCGCTTCCTTCTCGAACTCGTAGAAGTCGGCGTCGACATAGCAGGACGGCGGCAGCGTCTCGGCCGCCTCGACGCTCAGCATCGAGCGCGAAAGGCCGTCGAAGAAGACGTCACTGAGAAAAGGCGGGCGCGGGTTCATCTTGGAGCGCTCTGAAAAGTCGGAAGTCGACCGTCACGCTAGGACCGCACCGTGGACGGGTCTTGCCTCAGCGCGCACGAAGAGTTGGTCGTCTCGCGCTCCTGGCGACGCGCCGCTGGATTTGCAGGCGGCTGACGCCCCAGCGCCGGCTTGGGCGCCCAAGTTGGGATCATTCCCGGCGCCGCCGAGAAAGCTGTCGTGCGCGCTGAGACAAGACCGTGGCCGTCCCGGGGCCTAGGCTTCAATACGAACACCGCCCCACGGAGGACGCCATGACGCTGACCGCCGACATCGCCATCAAGGATCTGAAGCCCGGCTTCGGAGCCGAGATCTCCGGCATCGACCTGGCCTCCGCCCCGGATGCGGCCCTGGACCAGGTGGTCGACACCTTCCACCGCCATGGCGCCATCGCCCTGCGCGACCAGAAGATGACGCCCGACGATCTGATGCGCTTCATCGGGCGGTTCGGCGATCCTGAGGACCACACCCAGACCCGCTTTACCCTGCCGGGCTATCCGAAGATCTTCATCCTCAGCAACCGCGTGGTGGACGGCAAACCGATCGGCGCCCACAACGACGGGGTCGGCTGGCACACCGACTACAGCTACAAGCCCGAGCCGGTCATGCTGACCATGCTCTACGCGGTCGAGGTGCCGGACGAGGGCTCCGACACCCTGCTGGCCGACGGCTGCGCGGCCTGGAACGCTCTGCCCGCCGACAAGCAGGCCATGCTGGAGAGCCTGCGGCTGCACCACAGCTACAAGCACTTCATGGCCACCCGTCAGTTCGGCCAGCAGCAGACCCTGTCGCCCGAGCTGGAAGCGGCCAATCCCGATGTCGAGCACCCGCTGATCCGCACCCACCCGGCCGACGGCCGCAAGGCGCTGTGGCCCTCGACCGGCACGGTGACCGAGGTCATCGGCATGCCCGGCCCCGCCGGCCTGGCCCTGCTGGACGAGCTGGTCGAGTTCATGACCGAGGAGCGGTTCGTCTATCGCCACAAGTGGAAGGTCGGCGACCTCTTGATGTGGGACAACCGCTGCACCCTGCACACCGGCACGCTGTACGACGACACCAAGTACACCCGGACCATGCACCGCCTGTGGGTGAAGGGCGACAAGCCCTACTGAGGTTCTTCATGACCAAGACCTGGATGATCACTGGCGTCTCCGGCGGCCTGGGCCGAGAGATCGCCCTCGCCGCCCTGGCGCGGGGCGACGACGTCGTCGGCACGGTGCGCAAGCCCGAGGCGGCGGCCGCGTTCGAAGCCTTGGGCGGCCACGCCCTGATCCTCGACGTCACCGATGAGGCGGCGGTGAAAGCCGCCGTGGCCAAGGCCGAAGCCGTCACCGGTCAGATCGACGTCCTGATCAACAATGCCGGCTACGGCCTGGTCGGTGCGGTCGAGGAGGCCTCGCTGGACGAGGCCCGCAAGCAGTTCGAGGTCAACGTCTTCGGTCCTCTGGCGGTGCTGCAGGCCGCCCTGCCCGCCATGCGCGCCCGCCGCGCTGGACGGATCATCAACATCACTTCGGTCTCGGGCCTGGCCGTCTGGGCCGGCACCGGCGTCTACTGCGCCAGCAAGTGGGCGCTGGAAGGCCTGACCCAGACGCTTGCGCAAGAGGTCGCCGAGCTGGGGATCAAGGTCGTCAACGTCGCGCCCGGCGGGCTGCGCACCGACTTCGCCGCCGGCTCCAAGGTCATCGTGGCCGATAAGCTCTCCGACTATGACGGCCTGGCCCGCGACGCCGAGAAGATCATGGCTGAGCACGCGGGCCATGAGCCCGGAGATCCGGCCAAGGCGGCCCAGGCCATCCTGACCATCGCCGATGTCGAGGACCCGCCGATGCACCTGCTGCTGGGCGAGGACGCCCTGAAATACGCCGGCTACGCCGCCAAGGGCCTGGCCGCCGACATCCACGCCTGGAACGCCTTGTCCCTCTCCATCGGCTTTGACGCCTGAACCCCGAACGCGAGCGCACGCCTTGACCAACACCCTGATCTTCGTCGACCTGGCTTCCGAAGACCCGTCCAAGGCCGGCGACTTCTACGCCAAGGTGTTTGGCTGGCAGAACGACGCCCGCCCCGAGGGCGTCTATCACCGCATGGTGCCGGGCGGCTTCTTCAAGCAGCCCGACGGGACCGACAGCCAGATCGGCAACCTGCACCTCGGGATCTTCAAAGCCGCCAACGCCCGCCCGCACCCCGAGCCCGAGGGCGTCGAGCCGCGCGCACTCAGCACCGAAGGCCGCAAGCCGCGCATCTGGGTGCTGATCAGCGACGACGACAGCGCCGACCGCATCCTCGGGACCGCCGAAGACCTGGGCGCGACCGTGCTGTGGAAGAACCACTACTGGAAGGAATTCAACGGCTACAACCACGCCTTCCGCGACCCTTGGGGCAACGAGATCGTACTGTGGGGCAAGGCGGGCGCCGATCCGCAGGTGCCCGCGGACTTCACGCGCGAATAGTCAGTCGATGCGCGAGGGCTCGCCGACGAAGGCCTTCGCGCAGTACCAGCCGCCCTGGAACGGGGCGGCGGCCGGGTCCTCGGACGGCCCGGCCATCACCTCGGCCGCCCAGGCCTCGGCGTCGTCGCGTGGCGCGTAGCCGAGGAAGGCCGCTGCCGAGTTGTCCCAGAAACGCCGGGTATTGGCTGAAACGCCATAGACCGTCGCGTAGTGGAAATCCGGCGCCTCGACACCGCAGCGGACCAGCTCGACCATGTCGCGCGGGCTGATCCAGACGGCCAACTGACGCGGATCGGACGGTCGATCGCGATAGGCGCCGATGCGCAAGGACAGCACCTGCAGACCGAACTTGTCGGCGTACATCCGGCCCATCGCCTCGCCGAACACCTTGCTGACGCCGTAGTAGCTGTCGGGACGTGGGACCAGGGTCTCGGCCGTCGGCGTCTCGCGTCGATGAAAGCCGGCGGCGTGATGCGAAGAAGCGAACAGCACCCGCTTCACGCCAGCGATCCGCGCGGCTTCGAACAGGTTGTGGACGCCGATGATGTTGGCCGGCAGCACCTGCGCCCAGGCGTTGGCCTCCGGCTCGACCGGCACGCCGGCCATGTGGATGACGCAGTCGATCCCCTCCATCGCCGCGATCAGCGAGGCCATGTCCAGAAGATCGGCGCGAACGCAGTCCTCGCGCTCGCCCGGCGGCCCAAGCGGCGCGATGTCCGCCAGGCGCATCAGGTCGTAGCGGCCGACAAGGCCCTCGCGGATCGCCGAGCCGATGCCGCCGGCCGCGCCGAGTAGCAGAACCCTCAAACCGGCTTGTCGCCGGCGACCGTCACCCGATAGCCCGTGCGGGTGTCGGGAAAGTAGTCCCAGATCGCCTGGTGCCAGGTGCAGCGGTTGTCCCAGAAGGCCACGGAGTTCTGCTTCCAGCGGAAGCGCACCTGGAAGTCCGGGTTCTGGGCGTGCTGATAGAGGAAGTTCAGGATCGCATTGCTCTCGGCCTTGGACACGCCGGCGATGTGCGTTGTGTAGGACGGGTTGACGAACAGGCTCTTGCGGCCGCTGACCGGATGAGTGCGCACGATCGGGTGGGTCGAGCAGTTGTACTTGCGGTCGATGTCCGGAAAGATCGCCTTGTAGACCGGATTGGCGTCGTGGACGGCGTGGAGGCCTTCCAGATAGGCCTTCATCCGGTCCGACAGGGTCTCATAGGCCCAGTACATGCTGGCGAAGCAGGTGTCGCCGCCGTCGTCGGGCAGGACCTTCATGTAGAGGATGCTGCCCAGCGGCGGCTCGGGATCGCAGGTCAGGTCCGAGTGCCAGTTCTCGCCGGCCACGAACTTGGAGTTGGCGTCGGCGTGGATGGCGACGATCTCGGGGTGGTCGGCCAGGCCCGGCACGCCCGAGTGGATGGCGAGGTTGCCGAACTTGCGGCCGAAGTCCTTGTGGGCGTCGTGCGACATCTCCTGGTCGCGAAAGAAGATCACCTGGTACTGGGTCAAGGCCTGGTGGATCTCCTCGAACTGATGGTTCGAGAGCGGCTTGCCCAGGTCGACGCCGAAGATCTCCGCGCCGATCCGGCGGGTCATGGGCTTCACGTCGAGCACGTCGTAGCGCATCTGCCTTGGTCCCTAAGCGTTCAGGAATCCGCCGCGCACATAGACGAGCGGCGTCTTGGTTTCGTCGGTCACCACGCGCAGCACGCGTCCGACCAGGATCTCGTGATCGCCACCGTCGTGGGCGTCGCGGAGTTCGCACTCGATGGCCGTGACACAGCCGGCCAGCAGCGGCGCGCCACAGACGCCAGCCTCGACGGCCGTCAGAGCGAAGCGATCGTCGGCCCCGCTCTTGGCGAAGCGGTAGGCCAGATCGCCCTGCTCCTGGGCCAGGATGTTGACGCAGAAGGTCTTGGCCTGGCTCAGCGCCGCCAGGGTGCGGCTGTCGCGCTTGAGGCAGACCATGACCAATGGCGGGTCCATCGACACCGAGCTGAAGGCGCTGACCGTCGTGCCGACTAGCCGGCCGTCATGGCAGGCGGTGACCACCGTCACCCCGGCCGCGAAGCTGCCCATGGCCTTGCGGAAATCCGCCGGCTGCGGGGCGTGAGCTTGAGGCGCCGCGCTCATCACTCGTTCCCGAACGGATTGTCGGGATAGACCGCCGAGGCCGGCCGTTTGGCGCCTTCCTCGGGGCTGGCGCGGCCGCAGATGGCTAGGGCCGTCAGGGCGTAGATCAGGGCGCTGTCGACCAGGTCCTTCGGCGTCGGACGCCAGCGGCGGAAGCCGGTGGTGATGGCCGGGATGCGGTGCATGTTGAAGACGTTCTGGTCGCGCCACATGCTGGAATAGACCGGGTTGGCCAGGGCGACGGGATGTCCGAGACCCAGCTGTGTCGCGACGTCGACCGCCCCGACCAGCGGCGCGACCTCGGCGGCGTCGGCCTCAAACCCGTGACGAACGACGACCGGCTCGATGTCGATGCGACCCAGGCCCGCCTCGCGCACCATGGCTTCCAGCGAGTGCTGAACCTCGGCGACGCGCTGCTTGGGCGTCAGGCCGATCTCCAGATAGAGGTTCACCAGCTCCGTCCCCGCTCCGAACGCGAACGGGATGCCGCCGCGCACCGAAGCGATCTGCGACTTGGGCTGGGCCACGCCGCCGGGGCTGTCGTATCGGCTCTTCTTCTCGTACTCGCCGCTCCAGGCGTGGATGGCCTCGGTCAGCTTGCCCAGCTTGTAGATCGGGTTCGGGTGCTGGCCCGCCGTCGCCGGATGCTCCAGCAGCGGGGTAAAGACGCCCTCCCCCCAGACCTGGAAGCGGAACACCGCATAGCCGCAGCCAACCCAGGTCAGGCCGAAGTCGCAGCCCTCGGCGGCGATGGCGTAGTCGGGGGCGACGCCGCCGTGGTGGAACAGGTAATGAGCCCCGATGTCCTTGCCCATGTAGGCGACGCCCCGGTGTTCCTCTATCGGCTCGGGGCCGATCTCGCCGGGACAGGCGGTCAGGTACATCTTGCCGGCCAGCTCGTAGCCGGCCGTCTTCAGCGCCTTGGCGGCGATAAGGAAGCAGCTCATCGGCCCGCGATCATTAGCGATCGGATAGCCGTACAGCTTGCCGTCCTCCAGCCAGCACTTCTCCCACTCGGGATTGGCCAGGGTCTCGGGGCTGTACTTGTAGGCGTCGAGGTCAGAGTTCCAGGTCGGCGCCTCGGTGTCGAGGTGGGCGGTGAACAGCAGGTTCTTGCCAACACCCTTGCCGCCATGCGTACCGACGATGTTCGGCCGCTCTGGTGTCGCGCCGACCTTGCGCGGCGAGAAGCCCTCGCGCGCCATCCAGTCGTGGACGTAGTTGGCGACCTCCAACTCCTTACCCGACGGCGCGGGAATGTTGCCCAGGGCCAGGGCCAGTTCGACGATCTCGTCCTCGCTGATCGCGGCGGCGATCGCCGCGCGGTCGGCTTCGGTGACGGCGTAGGGGACGCTGCCCCCCAGGTTCGGAAATCCATCGGCCATGGGTCAGGCGCTCCAGGCGGCGGCGATCGCGGCCGTGTCGGTCAGGATCGCGCTGTTCAGTTCCATCACCTTCAGCGAGGCGACGTGGATATCGGGCTCGTAGGCGGCGCAGGCGTCGGCGGCGACGAACACGTGGTAGTCGAGGCTGAAGGCGTCGCGGACGGTGCTGGCGACACAGCACTCGGTGGTCAGGCCGGCCACGACCAGGGTGTCGACGCCCAGGGCCTTGAGCCGCGCGTCGAGGTCCGTACCGACGAAGCCGCTGTAGCGCGTCTTCTTGACCACGACCTCGCCCGGCAGGGGCTTGGGTCCATAGAAGTCCGAGCCGACGTCGCCGTCGCGGCACAAGGCGCTCTCGTTGTCCGGATCCCCGCCTCGGCGACGCATGCGCTCCTTCCAGCTGGCGG
Source organism: Pseudomonadota bacterium (assembly GCA_023445955.1). Taxonomy (GTDB): domain Bacteria; phylum Pseudomonadota; class Alphaproteobacteria; order Caulobacterales; family Caulobacteraceae; genus Caulobacter. The sequence goes on along the minus strand of JAEXJH010000219.1, from coordinate 2,135 downwards.
AGTCGGTCTGCGGTGAGGTGAAGAGGCCGACAAAGACCACCGGGACCCCTGCCCCGCGCGCGACCTCGACCAGGCGCTCAGCGGCCGAGACCGCCGGCTGGACGACAGCCATGTCGACATAGGCGCCCAGCACGCCCTCCGGCGAAGCGAAGTCGACCTGGATGTCGATCACCACCACCGCCGTACGCGAAGGCGCGATCCAGCCGGCCAGGCTGTCGATCACGCCGGAACTGGCCGTGACTGCGTTCACGAGAACACCGCCCGCAGGCCTGGCAGGATCTCGGACCCGAACATGGTCAGCCCCTCGACATAGTCGGGGAAGATCATCATCAGGCCGTCCAGCTCGCAGTAGCGCAGGAACTCCTCGATCTGCGCGCCGCAGGATTGGGGCGAGCCGACCACGGTATGGGTCATGAACGCGCCTTGAGCGGCCGCCACGGTCGAGAGCTTCTCGGCCGGCACGCCCCAACTTTCCAGCATCGCCAGGATCGCGCCCATGTCGGCGCCGCTCTTGTAGTGCTCGACCTTGGCCGCCGCATCCGCATCGGTGTCGCCGTGGATGACCGTGCACATGGCGAAGGTTTTGATGGTCTTGCCCATGCCCTCGGCGGCCTGCTTGGCGCGCACGGAGGCGTCGCGGCGTTCGTCGGGCGTGCGACCGCCGATGAAGCAGATGTCGGCCTCGCGCACCGAGAACTGGAAGCCGCGGTCGCTCATGCCGGCGCAGACCAGGTCCGGGCGCGGCTTGGACAGGGGCTTGGGTTTGGACTGGCAGTCCTTCATCTGGAAGTACTTGCCGTCGAAGTCGACACTGTCTTCCGACCACAGCCGCTTGACGATCGTGGTCCATTCCTCGGTCAGGGCGTAGCGGTCGTCGTGGGTCAGCGTGTCGTCCCACGCGCCCATCTGGTCGAACTCGCCGCGATAGGCGCCCGCCACGATGTTGAGGCCCGCGCGGCCGCCGCTGATGTGGTCCAGGGTGGCGATCATCTTGGCCGCCACGGCCGGGTTCTGCAGCAGCGGATGGATGGTCGCCCAGATCTTCACGTTCTTGGTGGCCTCGGCGATGCCGGCCATCATGGTCACGGACTCCAGGGCCGTACCCCAGTGGTCGGTCTCGCCGCCGAAGCCGCGGAACTTGCCCATCGACATGACGAAGTCCATGCCGACCTCGTCGGCCTTCACGGCCGCCGCGCGGTTCTGCTCGTAGAGGCCGTCGAGGACCGGAGCCGTCTTCGAGATGATCCAGCCGCCGTTGGCGACCGGCAGGAACACCCCGAAATCCTTGTGTTGGGACGGACGATGGAACATGGCGTTTCTCTCTCTGTCCTTGGGAACTCAGGCGGCGTCGCGGATCAGGACGGGCGACGGCGCAGGTACGGGGGCGACGGCGTCTTCCTCGACGCTCTTGCGCGGCGGACGCATGAACAGCGCGGCCACGAAGATCACGCCGATCACCGCGGCGAAGACCTGGAAGGTCGGGGCGAAGCCGCCCAGGCGGTCACGCATGAAGCCGCCGATCACCGGCCCCAGCGCCGAGACGGCGCCGACCAGGCACACCATCGAGAAGAGCTCGAGGTTGTTCTTCCGGCCGTAGTAGTTGAGCAGCAGGATGCTGACGGCCAGCACGGTCATGCCGAAGCCGACCCCGACCCCGAGGGCGAAGATCACCATCATCGGCCAGGTCGCGGCGTTGGCCAGGGCCAGCAGACCCGCGGCCATCATCCCTTGCGCGCCGGCCAGCAGCCAGCGGGGATCGACGCGGTCGCCCAGCAGCCCCCCGCTCATCCGAGCCGCGACCTGCATCAGCGATTCAAGGCTCAGCGCCGCGACGGCGACGGCCGAGGCCACGCCCATCTCGCCAAAGTGGCTGGGGGCCAGGCTGACGGCGGTGACCCCGCCCAGCAAGTGGGCGAAATAGGCCGCGACGATCACGTAGAACTGCGGGGTGCGGATCGCTTCCTTCACCGTCCAGTCGACCTGCGTGCGGTAGACGCGGGCATTGGCCGGCTGGGCGGCGGCGTCCTCGGCCACGGCCTTGTCGGTCTCGACCGCGGCGCTCTCCAGCCACGCCTTGCCCCCGACCAGGGACGCGGCCAGCACGCCGACCACCGCCGAGGCGATCGCCTGCCAGG
>JAEXJH010000218.1 GCA_023445955.1 Pseudomonadota bacterium | reverse complement strand
GTGCTGGACCTCCAGCGCGATCCGCAGCTGGCCCGGCGGCCGCCAGACCAGCACATCGGCGCGACGGTCTCCGTCCCCCGACAGCACCTCGGCCTCCACCGAACAACTGAGGCCCTGAGCGACGAAGGCGTCGTGCAGAAGCAGCTTGGCCTTGAGGTGCGCCTGGGTCTCGCCAGAAGCCCAACTGCACGTGACCGGCGGCTTGTGGGCGAAGTTGTGGGCGACCAGCGCCCCTTTACGGAGGATCACCTGGGTCTTGCAGTTGGGGCAATGGAACACCGGACCCTTCTGGGCGACCCAGGCGGTGATGTGCTGATCGCCTTGCAGCGCCACAAGCATGGCTGGGCCTCCCGATGCGCTCCGTCATCGAAGGTTGAGTCCAGGGCTATGGCAACGCTTGGAGGGTCGATATTTAAAGCCTGTTCGGACGTCCTGGGACCCGGCGGCGATAGCCACCGTCGCCACGCCGGCTTGGGGCTCCGCCCCCAGCGCGCGTCGGATCGGCTTCCGCCCAGCTTCGGCCCCTTCGGGGCCTGCAGCCGGGTCCCCGCGAAGCCGCCCCTCTGCTTGCACCCCCGGTCTCGCCGACGGGCAAGGGTTCGATGTCGAACCCCTGCGTTGAGGATGAGGATCATGGGACAAGCCGCTGATGACCTTGAGCCCCGCATCTATGTCGCCTGTCTGGCCGCCTATAACAGCGGCGTGCTGCACGGCGCCTGGATCGCGGTCGAGGACGAGGACGCCGTCTGGGCCGCGATCCGAGCGATGCTGAAGGCCTCGCCCGAGCCGATGGCCGAGGAGTTCGCAATCCACGACTACGAAGGGTTCGGCGGCGTCGAGATCGCCGAGTACGCCGGCATCGCCAAGGTCGTGGAGACCGCCGCCTTCCTGAGGGCGCGGGGGGAGTTGGGCGCCTTGGTGCTGGCCGAGGTCGGGGGCGACCTGGACGCGGCGGGCGCGGCGCTCGACGACCAGTATCACGGGGTTTTCGCCAGCCTGGCCGACTACTTCCAGGCGATGACCGAGGAGACCACGGTCATTCCGGAAAACCTGCGGCTCTATATCGACTACGAGGCCATGGCCCGCGATGCGCGGCTGAATGGCGAGGTCTTCACGGTCCAGATCGCGCACGATGCGGTGCATGTGTTCTGGACGCGTTAGGCGCGGGGCAGAGCCTTCACCACAGCGACGACCACGGCGGCGGCCGACAGGGCCAAGGCGGCGAGGCCCGCCCAGCCAGTGGGCGTCAGCAAGCGGGCGGTCGGGCGGGAGCGAGCGGGCATGCCCCATCATAGGGCGCCGCTTCGACCTTGGGCAGGCGTCGTCGCGCCTAGGGCGGTCTAGGCCTCGCGGGCGAGCTTTTCGGCCAGGTCCATCAGAGTGCGATCCAGCTCAGGGCGAATGGCGACGGTCTCCATGAGCACCACGGCTTCGCCCTGATCGAACATCGTCTCGATCAGGCCGTCCTTGGGCAGCTTGAAGCCAGGGTAGCGGTCCTTCACGGCGTCTACCGCCCAACGGTGCATCTGCTTGCCGTGGCTGCCGTCGTGCGCCGAACCATCACGGTTCATGGCGTAAAGGGTGTGGCCGCGCTGTTCGAAATGCAGGTGGTCTTGGGTGTTGGGCACGTGCGCGCGATGGAAGATCACCGCGCGGCCCTTGCCCAGGTCGAAGCGCCGACCACTTTCCTCCAGATAGCGCAGGGCTTCCACGGCCTCGGCGTCATTCGTGTCGAAGTAGTGGAAGATGAAATTGTCGGGGACGCTGATTTCGCTGTAGCGCAACTTCTGTTTCTCGCGGTGGGTTTCCGACAACCTAGGCGAGGTTGTGGTGCTTGGCCATGTCGGACCGCGCTTGAGGAACGCGGCCGCCCCGCGCCTTAGTGGGACTGGGTCGCCCTGAGCTCGGCGACCAGCCCGGCATGGGCGCTTTCCGCCTCGCTCCAGTCGGTGTGGTATTCGGTCCGGACGAGTTCGCTCGCCTTGAAGACCGCCGTCTCGAACAACACCGGGTGAGGGCTGGACGGCGATTCATCGAGCCGTTGGTCGAGTCCCGCGAAGACCGTGGAGACCGTCAACTGCGCGTTGACCCGTGACTTGGCGACGACGCGTGTTCCGCTTTCCAGGGCCGCGCGCATCCAGGCCTCCCAGGTCGCCGGATTGGGCTCGGGCTTGGCCGTCTTGCCATCGAGAATATAGGTCAGGGTCATCGCGGGGGAGCCTAGCAGAAGTTGCGGCTACGGCGAGCCCAGGACATGTCACCGGCGTCGGCGCCGCGGTCCTGCAGGGTCGAGAGCACGTCACCCAGGTCGTGCAGCTTGTAGGCGACGAGGTGGACGACATCGCCCTCGCGCTGGATGCGGCCTTCCACGCCCAGCAGGTGGGCCGACAGGGCCACGCGGCGCTGCTTTTCGTAGAGCGTCTTCCAGATCACCAGGTTGGCGACGCCGGTCTCGTCCTCCAGGGTCATGAACATCACGCCCTTGGCCGTGCCGGGCATCTGCCGGACCAGGACCAGGCCTGCCGTCCGGACGAACTGGCGGTCGCGGCCGCTCGCCGCCGCCTGGCAGGGCTTGTAGCCCCTGGCCTCCAGCGTCCCGCGCAACAGGGCCAGCGGATGGCGGCGAAGACTGAGGCCGACATGGCCGTAATCCTCGACGATCTCGCGGCCCTCGGTCATGGCCTTCAGCGTGGGCGCCGGTTCGTTGAGCTCGGACGCATCGGGCTGGTCGAAGAGGGGGAGGGCGGTGTCACGCAGCCCCTTGATCCCCCAGCCGGCTTCGCGGCGCGCCAGGCCCAGGCTGGGGCGAAAGGCGTCGGCTTCGGCCAGGCGCGACAGGGCTCCGGTCCCGACCTGGGCGCGCCGCCAGACATCGTCGATCGAACGGTAAGGGTCTTCGGTCCTGGCCAGGACCACGCGGGCCGCGTCGGCTTCGGCCAGCTTGCCGACCATCCGCAGGCCCAGCCGCACCGCAAGGCCGCCGTCACCCGTCTCCTCCAGGGTGCAGTCCCAGCGTGAGGCGTTGACGCAGATGGGACGCACTTCCACCCCATGCTCGATGGCGTCGCGGACAATCTGGGCCGGCTGGTAGAAGCCCATCGGCTGGCTGTTGAGCAGGGCCGCGCAGAAGACCTCGGGGTGATGGCACTTCAGCCAGGACGAGGCGTAGGCCAGGAGGGCAAAGCTGGCGGCGTGGCTTTCCGGGAAGCCGGAGGAGCCGAAGCCCTCCAGCTGGGCGAAGGTCTGTTCGGCGAACTCGACCGGATAGCCGCGCTCGACCATGCCGCCGACCAGCTTGTCCTTGAAGTGGCTGACCCCGCCCGTGAACTTGAAGGTGGCCATGGCCCGGCGCAGCTGGTCCGCCTCGCCGGGCGTGAAGCCGGCGCACTCGATCGCCACCCGCATGGCCTGTTCCTGGAAGAGCGGCACGCCCAGGGTCTTTCCCAGCACCTTCTCCAGCTCAGGCTTGGGGAAGGTCACCGGCTCCTTGCCCTCGCGGCGGCGAAGATAGGGATGGACCATGTCGCCCTGGATCGGGCCAGGCCGTACGATCGCCACCTCGATCACCAGGTCGTAGAACGACCGAGGCTTCAGGCGCGGCAACATGGCCATCTGCGCCCGGCTCTCGATCTGGAAGACGCCCAGCGTGTCGGCCCTCCGGATCATGGCGTAGGTGCGCGGGTCTTCAGGGGGGATGCTGGCCAGGTCGAGCGCAATCCCCTTGGCGTCCTTCAAGAGGTCCAGTCCGCGCTTCAGGCAGGTCATCATCCCCAGCCCCAGCACGTCGACCTTCATGAACTTCAGCTCGTCGATGTCGTCCTTGTCCCATTCGATGATCTGGCGGTCTTCCATCCGCGCAGGCTCGATCGGCACCAGTTCGTCGAGTCGGTCCTGGGTCAGCACGAAGCCGCCGGGGTGCTGGGAGAAATGACGCGGGGTGTTGAGCAGGAGCTGCGCCAGCTCCAGGGTCAGGCGTAGGCGCCGGTCCGAAAGGTCCAGGCCCATGTCGCGGGCGTGCTTTTCCTCGATGTCCTCGCGGCTGAAGCTCCAGATCTGGCTGGAGAGACCCTTGGTCATGTCCTCGGGCAGGCCCAGCACCTTGCCAACGTCGCGCACCGCGCCGCGCGGCCGAAAGCGCTGGACCACGGCCACGATGGCAGAGCGGTGGCGACCATAGGTCTCGAAGATCCACTGCATCACCGTCTCGCGGCGGGCGTGCTCGAAATCGACGTCGATGTCCGGCGGCTCGTCGCGTTCGGCGCTGACGAAGCGCTCGAACAGCAAGTCGTTGCGCTCGGGGTCGATGCTGGTGATGCCCAGCACGTAACAGACCGCCGAATTGGCCGCCGAGCCGCGACCCTGGCACAGGATGTCCTGGCTGCGGGAATAGCCGACGATGGAATTGACCGTCAGGAAGTAGGGCGCATAGCCGAGCTGGCCGATCAGCCCCAGTTCGTGGTCGAGGATCTTGCGGACTTCCGGCGTCACGCCGTCGGGGAAGCGCTGGGCCGCGCCCTCCCAGGTCAAGCGCACCAGGGTTTGCTGGGCTGTCTCTCCGTCGGCGACCACTTCGCGCGGGTACTGGTAGCTGAGTTCGGATAGCGAGAACTGGCAACGGGCCGCGATGGCGACGGACGCGGCGACGGCGGCCCGATGGCGCGGAAACAGCCGAAGCATTTCGGCCGCGGCCTTCAGATAGCGGTCGGCGTGACGGTCACGCCGGAAGCCGACATCGTCGATCGTGGTGTTTTCGCGGATGCAGGTGACGACGTCCTGCAGCAGGCGGCGGTCCTTGTCGTGGAACAGCACCCGGTTGGTCACCACCGGCTTCACCCCGGCCGTAAGCGCCAGGTGCTCCAGCTCGTAGAGACGCAAGGCGTCGCCGGGCCGTCGGCGCAGGGTCAGGGCCATGTGGGCGTCGGCGCCGAAGATCGCCGAGAGGCGCGAGAGCTGCTGGGCGCAGACCTCGTCGGCGTCCTCGGGCACGAGGATGGCGATCAGGCCCTCGGCGTGGGCGGCCAGGTCGGCGTGGTCGAGATCGCATTCGCCCTTGCCGGCCCGGGCCTTGCCCAGGCTCAGCAGGCGGCAGAGCCGGCCATAGGCGGCGCGATCGGTGGGATAGACCAGGACCGTCATGCCATCGCGCAGGACCAACTCGCAGCCGACGACCAGCCGCACGCCGGTGTCCTTGGCGGCGATGTGGGCGCGCACCATGCCCGCCAGGCTGTTGCGGTCGCAGATCGCCAGGGCGCGATAGCCTAGGCGCTGGGCCTCGTCGAAGAGTTCGCCCGGCGAGGACGCGCCGCGCAGCAGCGAGAAGTGCGAGGCGCACTGCAGTTCGACATAGTCGCCGAGATCCTCCGGGACTGGGTTCGTCATCCGAATACCCCGGCCATGAACCAGCGCTGGCTACCGGTGGCGGCGTCCTCGCCGTCACCGTCGCGGTAGATCCAGTAGCGCTGGCCGCCTTCGTCCTCGACCTGGAAGTAGTCCCGGCTGCGGGCCAGCTCGGCGTCGGCCCGCCACCATTCCCCGAACACCCGCTCAGGGCCGTCG
>JAEXJH010000217.1 GCA_023445955.1 Pseudomonadota bacterium | reverse complement strand
GGGCGGCTGCAAAGCCGCCCCGCCATTTTCTCAAGTTCATGGCCGGGGTCGTCCTTAGGGGCGACCCCGCCTTGCTTTGTTCCGTTTTATTGCAAGTGGCCTGATTGAGGTTCTAAAACCCATGGCTCGCCCGCCGCATCGCAAACCCGGTCTGGTCGTCGTCGGCGGGACGCGGGCGAACCGCGCCTTGGGCGCTGTCTGGTTGGTCGGCGCGGGTCCTGGCGATCCAGATCTGCTGACCTTCCGCGCCTTCAACGCCCTGCGCGGCGCCGACGTCGTGGTGCATGACGGCCTGGTGTCCGACGAGATCCTGGACCTGGCGCCGCGTCGCGCCCGCCGGATCAATGTCGCCAAGCGCAAGTCGCGCCACACCCTGCCGCAGGACGACATCAACCAGTTGATCGTGGCCCTGGCCCTGGACGGCCTGAACGTCGTGCGTCTGAAGGGCGGGGATCCCTTCCTGTTCGGTCGCGGCGGCGAGGAGCTGCTGGCCTGCCGCGAGGCGGGCGTCGACTGCCACGTGGTGCCGGGCGTCACAGCCGCCCTGGCCGCTTCGGCCGGCGCCGGCGCGCCCCTGACCCATCGCGGCGCGGCCCAGGCCGTGACCTTCGTCACCGGTCACGCTGCTCACGGTGAACCCGATCTGGACTGGGCCTCGCTGGCGCGTCCGAACCAGACCGTCGTCGTCTATATGGGCGTCTCGACCGCCGGCCTGATCGCCGAGCGCCTGATGGCCGCCGGTCGCGAAGGCTCGACCCCGGCCCTGATCGTCGAGAACGCCAGCCGCGCAAACGAGCGCCGCGTGCTCACCACCTTGTCGGGCTTGGCCGAGGCCGCGCAGGGCGTGAAGGGCCCAGCGCTGCTGATGGTCGGCGAGTCGATGGCCATGGCCGACACCGCCGTTCCCGAAGTTTCCGAAACCGTGTCGTTCGAGCGGAGCTCGCGCTGATGAAAGCTGTCGTCGCCAACCGCCTGCTCGACGGGGATGTGGTGTTCTGGAAGTCCGGCCAATGGGTCGAGCGCTTCGGGGACGCTCAGCTGTTCGACGAAGGCTCGGAGACCGAGCTCGAGACCGCCGTCGCCACGGGCAAGGGCCAGCCGACCGTGGTCGTCGACGTCTACCCGATCGACCTGGCGCCGTCGGAAGGTCACTGGGCCCCGGTCAGCTATCGCGAACGCATCCGGGCTCTGGGTCCCACCAACGAACCCACGCATGGCAAGCAGGCCGAGGGCGGCGACGTCGTCGAGGCCCTGCGTCACGCCTCGGGCGCGGCGCGCTCGACCGGTCGTGTCGACCTGATCCGCAGGAAGTAGGGCATCTACCAGTACGACCTCATCGATAAGGAATTCCTGGCCGACCGCTCGGCCGAGTTCCGGGGCCAGGTCGCCCGCCGCCTGGCCGGCGAGCTGACCGAGGACCAGTTCAAGCCGCTGCGGCTGATGAACGGTCTCTACCTCCAGCTCCACGCCTACATGCTGCGGGTCGCCATCCCGTACGGCTCGCTGAACCCGACCCAGGCCCGCCGTCTGGCCGAGATCGCGCGCGACTACGACAAGGGCTACGGCCACTTCACCACGCGCCAGAACATCCAGTTCAACTGGATCAAGCTGAAGGACGCGCCGGAGATCCTGGACAAGCTGGCGCAGGTCGATCTGCACGCCATCCAGACCAGCGGCAACTGCATCCGCAACACCACCTCCGACCCCTATGCCGGCGCCACGGCCGAGGAGATCGACGACCCGCGCGTCTGGGCCGAGGTGATCCGCCAGTGGTCGACCCTGCATCCGGAATTCTCGTACCTGCCGCGCAAGTTCAAGATCGCCATCACCGCGGCCGCCAAGGACCGCACGGCGGCCAAGGTGCACGACATCGGCCTGATGATGCGCCAGGGCCGTGACGGCGAGTTGGGCTTCGAGGTGATCGTCGGTGGTGGGCAGGGGCGCACGCCCTATGTCGGCCCGACCATCAAGGAGTTCCTGCCGACCGACCGGCTGCTGAGCTATCTGGAAGCCGTGCTGCGCGTCTACAATCGCCACGGCCGTCGCGACAACATCTACAAGGCCCGGATCAAGATCCTGGTCGCCGCGCTCGGCGCCGAGGAGTTCGGCCGCCAGGTCGACGAGGAGTGGGCCAAGATCGACGCGACCCGCGCCGACCTGCCCGCCGGTGAGCTGGCCCGCATCCGCGCCGCCTTCGCCACCACGCCGTTCGAGACCCTGCCGGCGCGCTCGGAAGCCTTCGAGATCGCCAAGGCCAACGAGCCCGCCTTCGCGCGCTTCGTGCGCAACAACGTCCGCGCCCACAAGCAGCCGGGCTATGCGATCGTCGAGGTCTCGCTGAAGGCCCAGGAGCAGACGCCGGGCGACGCTTCGGCGCATCAGCTGGAGGTCGTCGCCGATCTCGCCGAACGCTATGGCCTCAACGACCTGCGCGTCACCCACGTGCAGAACCTGGTCCTGCCGCACATCAAGCTGGACGACCTGCCGACGGTGTTCGCCACCCTGCAGGCGGCTGGCCTAGCCACGCCGAGCATCGACCTGATCAGCGACATCATCGCCTGCCCGGGCCTGGACTACTGCGCCCTGGCCAACGCCCGCGCCATCCCGATCGCCCAGGACATCGCTCGGCAGTTCGCCGACCTCGACAAGGCCGAGACCATCGGCGAGCTGAAGATCAAGATCAGCGGCTGCATCAACGCCTGCGGCCACCACCACGTGGCCCACATCGGCGTCCTGGGCGTCGATAAGAAGGGCGAGGAATTCTACCAGCTGTCGCTGGGCGGCTCGGGCGCGGAAGACGCCTCGATCGGCAAGATCCTGGGCCCGGCGCTGCCGGCCGACAAGGTCGCCATCGCCGTCGACCAGCTGGTCGGGGCCTATCTGAATGTCCGCACCGACGGCGAGCGCTTCCTCGACACCTATCGCCGCGTCGGCCTCGAGCCCTTCAAGGAGGCGGTCTATGCCCAGGCTGATTGAGCTGGCCAACGGCCAGGCCCGCTGGGCCGACGACGCCTTCGTCAACGTCACCGACGAGGACGCCATCCCGGACACGGGCGACGTGATCCTGTCCCTGGCCCGCTTCGAGGCCGAGGGCGATGCGCTGCTCAGCTCCAACAGCCGCCGCGTCGGCGTGCGGGTCGAGTCAGACCAGGAGATCGAGGTTCTGGCCTATGACCTGCCGCGCATCGCGGTAGTGGCCCTGGCCTTCCCGAAGTTCCGCGATGGTCGCGCCTTCACCTCGGCCCGGCTCCTGCGCGAGCGGTTCAACTACGAAGGCCAGGTCCGGGCCGTGGGGGACGTCCTGCAGGAGCAGGTCGGCTTCATGGTCCGCTGCGGCTTCGACGCCTTCGAGCCGTCGGATGGCGCCACGCCCGAGGTGCTGGCCAAGGCCGCCAACCGCTTCCGTCATGTCTATCAGCGCGCTGCGGACGACCGCGCCATCGCGCTGGACGAGAGGGCGGTCTAATGGCCTACGACCAGACCAGCGCTCACGCAGGCCTCGCGGCCCGTCTCGACGCCGAGCTGCGCGACGCCCATCCGGCGACGATCCTGCGCGCGGCCTACGAGCAGTTCGGCGACAAGCTGGCCCTGGTCTCGTCGTTCGGCGCGGAGTCGGCGGTGCTGCTGCACCTGGTTTCCGAGATCTCGCCCAGCATCCCGGTGCTGTTCCTCGACACTGGCATGCTGTTTGGCCAGACGCTGGACTACCGTAAAAATCTCGCCGCGCGCTTTGGCCTGACCGACGTGCGCGACCTGCGCCCGGCCTTCGCGGACCTGGCGACCCAGGACCCGAAGTCGGACCTGTGGCGCAGCAGCGTCGACGCCTGCTGCAACATCCGCAAGGTGCTGCCGTTGGACCGGGCTCTCGGCGGCTTCGATGGCTGGATCACCGGCCGCAAGCGCTTCCACGGCGGCGACCGCCTGAGCCTGCCGGTGGTCGAGGAGGCCGAGGGCAAGCTGAAGTTCAATCCGCTGGCCAACTGGGGCAAGGCCGAGCTCGAGGCCTATGTCGCCGAGCACCACCTGCCGACCCACCCGCTGGTCGCCCAAGGCTACGCCTCGATCGGCTGCTGGCCGTGTACGCAGCCGTCGGAAGACGGACGGGCAGGGCGCTGGCAGGGGCAGGAGAAGACCGAGTGCGGCATCCACGTGGCGCGTGCGCCGGGCGCGGCGCCGAACGTGGGCGGGGATATCTGAGGCATCGAATCTGCTACCCCGCGGGGGGAGCTGTCGCGGAGCGACAGAGGGGGCTACTCGGCGCTCGCCGCGCTGCCCCCTCCGGCCCTCTGGGC
>JAEXJH010000216.1 GCA_023445955.1 Pseudomonadota bacterium | reverse complement strand
GGGGGGGCGGGCCGGCCGCGTGGGGCGCGGGCGCCGGCCCCGCGTCCTGGCGGGTCACGGCGATCGCAGCCTTAAGCGCCGCCACCATGCCCGTGGCCTCCTCGGTGCTGTTGGCGAAGATCGTCGGCTGCAACACCAGCGGGCCATCCCAGAACACGATCGCATAGCCCTTCACGTGGCCCTCCGTGCGCGCGGTGACGTCGGTCAGGTCCGCATGCTTCACGAACGCCTCGTAGTATGGCTTGCTGACCTCGACGCCGGTCGCGGTGATCCGGACCTTGGCCTCGGCGGTGCTCAGCTTCTTCATCTGGCGCATGTACCAGAGGGTCGCGGGGAACGCCGTAACCAGCGACAGCCCGAACCCGACGACCAGCCCCTCGACCCCGGCAGTGATCATCAGCACGATCGCCGGCGAGATGGCCATGAAGAAGGCGATCATGCCGGTCTTCTGGATGGACTTGTACTTGATGGCGTTCCTCTGGATGAACGCTATGCCCGAGGCGTCCTCGACGATCTGGGTGCCCGGAAAGTCATGCCGCTTGAAGCGCTCCCACTGATCCCTGGCGTCCATCGCACCTGCCCCCGCTTACCTTGCCAGGGCCCCTACAGCCTGGCGCGCCTAGGGTTAACGCGGATTGCCGGGAGAGCAAGATGGGGAGGTCTTCGTTCCAGGGAGGGCGCCAACCTTACATCTCACGGCGAGACGATCGTCGGGCCTTGTGACAACCCGTGAAGACGTGTGCCTATTGCTCCATGGGTGGGAGATCATCTCCAATCGCGAGCGTCCATGCATCTAGCGCGTTCTGCAAAATCGCGGAAAATGCACGCTGTGAGTTGTCAGAAAGCGTAACGACCATCTGCTCAGCGCCGCCAAAGACCCCTTCCCCAAATGCACCGCCGCCATAACCAGCCTCCTGAGATAGCGTAACGCGATCGGAGGTCACCAGCCGGGGCACCTTTTTCGGCCGAAGCTCGACGTGCTTGAACGCGTTCTCAATATCATCCAGCAAATCCAAATCTTCCGACGGCGGACCACGCAGGGCACAGCAATAGCTTTGCTGAACCCAACGCCTTACGTCTTCTGGCTCCAATTTGGCTTTTCCGAACAACGTGCCAGGAAGCCAAGCCTCCCGCTCGACAGCCGCAGCATCGGCTAGTCGGTGCATTTCTGAAGCGGCTTGGCGAGCAGCCAACATCGCCCGATCCCGCGCGAGTGCGACTAGCTCCTCATTTCCGCGCTCAATTGCGAGCCTAACCTCGCGGTCTCGGGCGAGAAATTCTCTGAAGCTAGGTATGGCAAAACGGTCAAGGCGCTCTCGAACTGTCATCCGGATTTCCAAACCAGCGCAGGCTCCAAGGCTTAGCTTGCCTCTACTAAAAGAGGGCGGAGCCTCGCAGCCCCGCCCTCTCAATTGCTAGCTCAATGCGAGCCGAACCCTACTCCGCCGCCGCCTTCGCCGAGTACCCAAGGATCGCCTTCGTCTCGAGGAACTCCCCGAACGCGTGGTCGCCCCATTCGCGGCCGTTGCCGCTCATCTTGTAGCCGCCGAACGGGGCCATCAGGTCAGGACTTGCGCCATTCAGGTTCACCTGGCCGGCGCGGAGCTTGGAGGCCACCTTGCGGACCGCCTCCGGATCGCCGCCCGAGACATAGGCCGCCAGGCCGTACTCGGTGTCGTTGCCGACGGTGACGGCTTCCTCGACCGTGTCGTAGCCCAGGATTGAGACCACCGGGCCGAAGATCTCTTCCTTGGCGATGGTCATCTCGTTGGTGACGTTGGCGAAGATGGTCGGCTTCACATAGTAGCCCTTGTCCAGGCCTTCCGGACGGCCGACGCCGCCGGTGACCAGGGTGGCGCCCTCGTCGATGCCCTTCTGGATCAGGCCCTGGATCTTGTTCCACTGCACCTCGGAGACCACCGGGCCCATCTTGTGGTTGCCGTTCGGGTCGCCGACCGTGTGGCTCTCGGCGGCGGCCTTGGCGATGGCGATCACCTCGTCCATGCGCTGGCCGGGGACCAGCATGCGGGTCGGGGCGTTGCACGACTGGCCCGAGTTCATCATCACCGAGGCCACGCCGCCGCCGACAGCACGCGCGAAGTCGGCGTCGTCGAGGATGATGTTGGGACTTTTGCCGCCCAGCTCCTGGTGGACGCGCTTGACGGTCGGGGCGGCGTTCTTGGCCACCTCGATGCCGGCGCGGGTCGAGCCGGTGAACGAGACCATGTCGACTTCAGGGTGGCTGGACATCGCCGCGCCGACCGTGGGGCCGTCGCCATTGACCAGGTTGAAGACGCCGGCCGGGACGCCGGCGGCGTGCAGGATCTCGGTCCAGATATAGCCGCTGAACGGCGCGACTTCCGAGGGCTTGAGCACCATGGTGCAGCCGGTGGCCAGGGCCGGACCGACCTTGCAGGCGATCTGGTTCACCGGCCAGTTCCACGGCGTGATGAAGGCGCAGACGCCGATCGGCTCCTTGACGATCCGGGTCGTGCCGCGGTCGTGCTCGAACGCGTAGCTCTTGAGCACTTCCATCGCCGTCTGGACGTGGCCGATGCCCATGGCGGCCTGGGCGCGCTGGGCGAGCCACGCGGGGGCGCCCATCTCCTCGGTGATGGCTTTCGCCATGTCCTCGAAGCGCTTCTGGTACTCGGCGATGATGCGCTCGAGGATGTCGATGCGCTCTTCGCGGCTGGTCTGGCTGTAGCTGTCGAACGCCTTGCGGGCGGCGCGGACCGCGCGGTCGACATCGGTCTCCGAGCCCATCGAGATCACGCCGGCGACGGCTTCGGTGGCCGGGTTGATGACGTCCAGGGTCTTGGGCGCGGCCGGGTCGACCCAGGCGCCGTCGATATAGAACTTGGTGTACTCGCGCATGCCGTTCTCCTGCCCTTGGATGGTTTGGATGACCCGCTCTAGTTGGAGAGACGGCGGGTGGTTTCAAACAGGCATTTAATGTGATCGGCGTTCAGGTGGGAAGGGCAAACCTCGCGCGAAACGAAGACGGCGGCCCCCGTCGCCAGGGACCGCCGCCAAACCGCTCGCGCCTTAGGGGCGCTGCCGGATCACCAGGTGATCGGGAAGCCCGGCTTCGGCGGGCACAGCTCCCGTTCGGTGTTGTCGTAGCAGATCGCTTGCTCGATGTCGGTGCTGGCCACGCCCTTGCAATATTCCCAGGCGCGACGCTCGCACTCGGTCAGCTGCACCCGGGCTTGGGCCGGGGTCACGATCGGCACGATAGCCGCAGCGGCGATGATGGCGGCGGCGACACGAAGCTTCTTCAAGCGCATAATTCTCTCCAGCCGGGCAGGACGCCCAATGCAATCTAAGGATTATCAATCTAAGACTGCAATAATAATCATACACCTTAAAGTTGATAACTCTTCACCACATCGGATCGGGCTGTTCCCCGTTCAACGCCTCGGCGATCCGCCGCCGCGTCGCCCGGGTCGTCTCCTCCGGCAGGTCGCCGGGATCGAACCAGCCGACCGCGTGGATCTCGCCCTCAGCGTCCGAGGCGCAGGGCTCCCAGGCCTCGACGCGGTAGACCAGGACGTGGTCGCCGGGGTGCAGAACCTCGTTGCTGTGGGCCGACAGCAGGCGCGGGCGCGACAGGGCGCGGACGCCCGCCTCCTCCTGCAGTTCGCGGACCACGGCGGTCTCGGCCGTCTCGCCGCGCTCGACTCCGCCGCCGGGCAGGTACCAGCCCTTGATGTAGGTGTGCTGGATCAAGAGGACCTGGCCAGCTTCGTCCGTGACCACCGCCCGCACGCCCAGCGTCAGGCCTCGGGTCATGCGGAAGAAGGCGTAGACCAGCGGGCGGGTGAACGGTTCGATGCGACGG
Source organism: Pseudomonadota bacterium (assembly GCA_023445955.1). Lineage (GTDB taxonomy): Bacteria > Pseudomonadota > Alphaproteobacteria > Caulobacterales > Caulobacteraceae > Caulobacter. The sequence goes on along the minus strand of JAEXJH010000216.1, from coordinate 1,674 downwards.
CGCCAGAGCATGGCGAAGGTCTAGCGCGTGTCGGCCTTGCGGTCAGTCCTTCGGGCGGCTAAAGCCGGCTCGACCTTTGTTTTCTTTCCGGAGCCGCGCCATGCTCGCGATCGGTGTCATCGCCATCTTCCTGGGCGTCATTCTCGCCCTGAACTACTTCGAGTTCGGCCGCATCGACTAAACGATGCCGGGCCCCTTCGACTGGCAGACCGCCGCGCCGCACCAGGTCGCGGTGCTGGAGGACGTCGAGGTTCTGGTCCGTTGCGGGCTTCACCCGTGGGAGCGCCACCCCGAGCGCCCCAACCGGCTGCGCTTCAGCGTGCGCCTGTATTCCCGGACCGAGTTCACCGGTCCGGGGACCTATATCGACTATGACCCGGTGCGCAGCCTGATCGTCGGCTGGCAAAGCCGCGACCATGTCGACCTCCTGGAAACCCTGCTGCAGGAGGCCGTCGACGCGGCCTTCCTCGACCCGCTGGTCGACGCCTGCTGGGTGCGAGTGGTCAAGCCGGACATCTTCCCCGAGACCGCCGCGGCCGGCGTCGAGTGGTTCAAGGTCCGCCCCGCGTGAAAGTCGCGCTGGTCACCGGCGGCGCGCGGCGCATCGGCGCCGCCCTGGCGCGGGGCCTGGCCCAGGCGGGCTACGCCGTCGCCCTGCACTACCGCCATTCCGCCGAGGAGGCGCAGGCCCACGCGGCCGCTCTGCGGGACGAGGGGCACACCGTCGAGCTGTTCCAGGCCGACCTGGCCGCCTCCGCCAATTGCCAGGCCTTGATCGCCGAGGTCCGCGCCCGCTTCGGCCGGCTGGACCTGCTGGTCAACAACGCCTCGCTGTTCGAGTACGACACGCTCCAGACCCTGGACGCCGAGCGCTGGGACCGGCACATCGCCGCCAACCTGACCGCGCCGGTGTTCCTGATCCACGCCTTCGCCACGGCCCTGGGCGAGGACGAGACGGGCCTGGTGGTGAACCTGCTGGACCAGAAGGTGCTGGCGCCCAATCCCGACTACTTCTCCTACACCGCCGGCAAGCTGGGCCTGGCCGCCCTGACGCCGGTGCTGGCCCAGGCGCTGGCGCCGAAGGTGCGGGTCTGCGGCCTGTCGCCGGGCGTCACCCTGCCCTCGGGCCAGCAGACGCAGGACGACTATGTCCGCGCCGCGGCCGCCACGCCGTCGGGCGTCAGCAGCACGCCGGCGGATCTCGTGAAGGCGCTGCTGTTCATCGTCGACAGCCCGGCCTTCTCGGGCCAGACCCTGACCCTCGACGGCGGCGAGAGCCTGCTGGGCCGCGCCCGCGACGTGGCCTACGACCCGGACGTCTAGCAGACGAGCCTGGCGCGCCTATATTTGCGCAAGACCTGCTGTTCATGATAAGGGCGCTGCGCTTTGAAGCGCCCGACTATCGTCACCCTCGCTTCACTCGAACGCCTTTCCACATTTGACGCGTTCCGCGCCGCGCTCGGTAGGACCAGAGCGGCCGGTCCAGGTATTCCAGATGCTTAGCCTCGAATTCAATCGCCGGTACTCGATGGCCCACAGGCTGCTGAGCGACCCGTCGTCCAAGTGCAAGACCCCGCACGGCCACGACGAGTACGTGTTCATCCGCCTGCGCCCGGCCACGCGACTGGACCTGGGCGGCTCGAACATGACCGCCTCGTTCGAGCGGGCCAAGCG
>JAEXJH010000215.1 GCA_023445955.1 Pseudomonadota bacterium | reverse complement strand
GCATTCGTCGGCACGCCCTCACGCGCCGCATAGACCACCTGGCCGGCGCGCATGACGAAGGTCAGGTCGTGGCCGAACTGGGCGTGGTAGTACTCGCCGAAATTGGCGTCGGCCCAGTCCTCGTCGACCTTCCAGCCCATGGCCTGGTAGGCCGCGTCCCAGATGGTGGCCGAGGTCAGCTCGCGGTTCATGCGGTCCAGGGTGCGCGACACCGTGCGGCCGACCAGCTCGACCTCGTCGCGGGAGTCGATGCGGTCCAGCGAACGGGCGGCCAGCAACATCAGGGCCAGGCTGCCCAGGATCGAGACGACCACCAGCACCGCGGCCGCGCCGACGATCCCGTGGATCAGGCGCATGGGCCGCGCATCGGCTTCCGGGGGGGTGGAGAGCTGCGCCATCAATTCACCCTGCAGGCGAACTCCGGATCGCGAAACGTGACCTGAAGACGCAGGTTTGCGTCAGCGCAACCTGACGCCGTTCAGCACCAGGGCCGTGACCGCCGCGCGGGTCTCGTCCAGGAAAGCCTTGTCGGACAAGGTCTTGCCGCTCAATGCCCGCACCTGGACAGCGAAGTCGGCATAGTGCTGGGTCAGCGCCCAGATGGCGAAGATCAGGTGCGGCGGATCGACCCGGGCCAGCTTTCCCGCGTCGATCCATGATCCGATCACGGCGCATTTGGCGTCGAACACCGCCTTCAGCGGACCGGCCAGCACGGGCTTGAGCAGCGGGGCGCCGCGCAGCATCTCCAGGGCGAACAGGCGCGAGACCTCCGGGTGGTCGCGGCTGAGCACCAGCTTGGCGTCGACCAGGGCGGCGATGGCCTGCGCGGGGTCCTGGTCCTCGGTGAAGCGGCTCAGCGGGGCCAGCCAGGCAGACAACCCCTGCTCCAGCACCGCCACGTACAGCGCCTCCTTGGACGGGTGGTAGTAGAGGAGGTTGGCCTTGGAGATCCCCGCCGCCTGGGCGATGGCCTCGACGCTGGCCCCGTCCAGGCTCGCGCGGGCGAAGACGCCGAGGGCGGCTTTCAGGATCGCGGCCTTGCGGGCCTCGCCGGCTTGCGCGCGACGGCCCTTCGGAAAGTTATCCACAGCCCCGGCGTCGCCCAGCGATTGGGCGGCCTTGACCAGCTTGCGGGCGCCGGACGCGGGTTTGCTCGCAAGCTTGCGCGGCGGCTTGACGGTCTTGGCGGCAGGGTCGGTCATGCGATCTCGAACTTGGACCATTTGGTCAAACATGGACCGAACGGTTCGGATTGCAACGTTCTTCCGAATGGTATTCCATGCCGTCTGGAAATCACAAGGAGCCGCGTCGATGAGCTCTCAGATCACCCCTCTCAGCCCCGGCGCCGTCATGCTGCCCGCGAGGCCCGAGCCTATTCCCGTGGATCCCAAGACCACGGCGGTGATCGTCATCGACATGCAGAACGCCTACGCCTCCAAGGGCGGGTATCTGGACCTAGCCGGCTTCGACATCTCGGGGGCCGAAAAGGTGATCCACGAGATCAAGGGCGTGCTGACCACGGCGCGCGCGGCCGGGATGCAGGTGATCTATTTCCAGAACGGCTGGGACGACCAGTACGTGGAAGCCGGCGGTCCGGGCTCGCCCAACTGGTGGAAGTCCAACGCCCTGAAGACCATGCGCGCCAGGCCCGAGCTGCAGGGCAAGCTGCTGGCGCGCGGCCAGTGGGACTACGAGCTGGTCGATGAGCTGAAGCCCGAGCCGGGCGACATCCAGCTGCACAAGACCCGCTACAGCGGCTTCTTCAACAGCCAGCTGGACAGCGTGCTGCGCGCGCGAGGGATCCGGCACCTGGTGTTCGTGGGGATCGCCACGAACGTCTGCGTGGAGTCGACCCTGCGCGACGGCTTCTTCCTCGAATATTTCGGGACCGTGCTGGAGGACGCCACCCACCAGGCAGGGCCTGAGTTCGTCCAGAAGGCGGCCCTGTTCAACATCGAGACCTTCTTCGGCTGGGTCTCGACCACGGCGGATTTCAAGGGGACGTTCGGGCAGCTGGCGCCGACCCCCTAGGGAGAAGAAGAGATGCCCAAGACCGTCATCACCCCGCCCGGCACGGGCACGCCCATCGCCCCGTTCTCGCCCGGCACGCTGGCCGACGGGATCGTCTATGTCTCGGGCACCCTGGCCTTCGACAAGGACAACAACGTCGCCTTCCCCGACGACGCCGAGGCTCAGACCCGGCAGGTGCTGGAGACCATCAAGTCCGTCATCGAGACCGCCGGCGGGACGATGGAGGACATCACCATGAACCACATCTTCGTCACCGACTGGGCCCACTACGCCCCGATGAACAAGGTCTATGCCGAGTACTTCCCCGGCGACAAACCGGCCCGCTACTGCATCCAGTGCGGCCTGGTGAAGCCCGGCTTCGTGGTCGAGATCGCCTCGGTCGCCCACATCGGGAAGAAATAGTGACCAGCGGCGTCGTCGACGGCCTGTTTTACGAGCTGCACGGCGGACCGGTGGCCGGCCGCGAGGTCGTGCTGCTGTCGTCAGGTCTGGGCGGTTCGGGGGCGTTCTGGGCGCCGCAGATGGCGGCGCTGACCGAGCGCTGGCCGGTGGTCACCTACGACCACCGGGGCACGGGGCGCAGCAGCCGCGAGCTGCCCGGCAACTACACCGTCGCCCATATGGCCGAAGATATGGTCAAGGTCATGGACGCGCTCGGCCTGGCCAAGGCGCATGTCGTCGGCCACGCGGCGGGCGGCAACGCCGGTCTGCAGCTGGCTCTCGACGCGCCCGATCGCCTGGCCAAGCTGGTGGTCGTCAACGGCTGGAGCCGGCCCGATCCGCACATCCGCCGCTGCTTCGACACCCGTATCCACCTGCTGAACGACACGGGCCCGGAGGCCTATGTCCACGCCCAGCCGATCTTCCTCTATCCGGC
>JAEXJH010000214.1 GCA_023445955.1 Pseudomonadota bacterium | reverse complement strand
GCCTTGGGAGGGGCATGAACCCATGGGCACGGAACGCCCGCCAACCGGTCACGATGTCGAACTCGCCGCCCAAGCGGCGGCGGGCGACCGACGGGCCTACGGGGAGCTGGTGCGCAGGCACGGCTCGGCCGTCCGGGGGCTGCTGCGCCGCCTGGGCGCCGACTCGGCCACGGCCGACGACCTGGCTCAGGACGCCTTCATGACCGGGTTCGAACAGGCGGCCGAGTTTCGCGGGGAGGGGACCTTCGGGGCCTGGATCAAGAAGATCGCCGCGCGGCTCTATCTGAAGAAGGTCAAGCGCGACACGCGGCTGATCTTCTCGGACACCGTCGAACCGGTCGAGGACGTGATGGTGCGCGACGCGTCGGGGGACGCGGCCAGTCGCATCGATCTCGACGAGGCCCTGAAGACGCTGTCACGCGGGGAGCGCCTGTGCGTTTCCCTGTGTTACGGCGCCGACTGGTCCCACGCCGAGGCGGCCGAGGCCTTGAACATCCCGATCGGCACGGTCAAATCCCATGTCAAACGTGGTTTGGATAAACTCCGGGCGAAACTCGCCCGGCCTGAACAGGGGGCGAGGAGGGAAGCACATGGCTGAACCCGATTTCGAAGCCCAACTGAGCCGCATGTATGCCGAACCGCCGTCGTTCCCCGACACGGCGCTGTTCAACGCCGAAGTCGCGGCCAAGCTGGATCGCGGGTGGGCGATGCGGCGCATCTTCATCGCCTTGGCCGGTGGCGCGGCGGGCCTGATCGCGGCGTTCCAGCTGCTGTCGACGCGCTTCTCCAGCGAGGTCGCCCAACTGTCGAAGAACGGCAGCCACACGCTGGAGAACGAGATCAACGCCGGCATGGCCAAGTTCAACGCGGTGCTGACGACCCCGTCCAGCGCCGAGGCGGTCTGGCTGGCGGCGGGGCTGGCGGTGGTGGCGCTGGTGTTCTTCGTCACGCGCGCGGTCGAGGACTTCTGATCCTGAACCTGTGGGCCGGGTGAGCGGCGTTATCGCCGTTCATATTGCGGTGCGGCGCGATCCGGCCCACAAACGGCGCCTTAAAAAGACGCCGCTTAGGGAGCGCTGCCTTGTCCGCCCATCGTGAAGAGACGGTCCGCCGTCTGGCCGCCCCCGACATCGCCGCGCGCAAGGGCGGCGTGCCCATCGTCTGCCTGACAGCCTATACCGCGCCGGTCGCCGCCGCCCTGGACGACGCCTGCGACCTGCTGCTGGTGGGAGATTCGCTGGGCATGGTCGTCCACGGCCTGCCCAACACCGTCGGCGTGACCATGGAGATGATGATCCTGCATGGCCAGGCGGTCATGCGCGGCTCCAAGAAGGCCATGGTCGTGGTCGACATGCCATTCGGCTCGTACGAGGGCGCGCCCGAGGAGGCCTACGCCAACGCCGTGCGGATCATGAAGGAGACCGGCGCCCAGGCGGTGAAGGTCGAGAGCGGTCCGACCGTGCCGGCGACCATCGCCTACCTCACCCAGCGCGGCGTGCCGGTCATGGGCCATGTCGGCCTGCGGCCGCAGGCCGTCCTGCTGGAAGGCGGCTTCAAGGCCAAGGGCAAGGACGAGGCCGGTCGCGCCAAGGTGCTGGAAGAGGCCCGCCTGACGGCGCAGGCCGGCGCCTTCGCCATCGTCGGCGAGGGCGTGGCCGAGAGCCTGGCCCGCGAGGTGACGCAAGCCGTTTCGGTCCCGACCATCGGCATCGGCGCCTCGGCCGGCTGCGACGGCCAGGTGCTGGTCGTCGACGACATGCTGGGCCTGTTCGACTGGACCCCGAAGTTCGTCCGCCGCTACGCCGACCTGAAGGGCGAGATCGAGCGCGCCGCCGCCGAATACGCCCGTGACGTGAAGGATCGCAGCTTCCCAGGCGAAGCCGAGACCTATTACGCCAAGAAGGCTTGAACGGGCGCGTTGCGGCGCGGCGCGGCACGCTATAGGTTCGCCGCCTCGGCGAGCGGCCCTGCGCCCGCCACAATCTGTCTTCAACCCAGCGGCGTCGCTCCCGTGCGAGAGACGTCCCTGGGCCAGCGCCTGTTTCGGAGCCTCGTTTCGTGGTCGATGTTTTTGACGAAGTCGAAGAACAGCTTCGCTCGGAGCGCTATCGCAGTCTGGCGGTGAAGTCGCTGCCGTTCGTGGCGGCTGCCGTGGCGGCCGTGGTGATCGGCGTCGGCGGCTACTGGGGCTGGACCTCGTACCAGACGACTCAGGCCAACAAGGCCTCGGAAGGCTACCAAGCTGCGCTGGAAACCGCCCAGAAGCAGGGTCCGGCCAAGGCTTTCGGTCAGTTCAAGGCGGTCGCCGACGGCGGCGCCAAGGGCTACAAGGCCCTGGCGCTGCTGCAGATGGGCGACATCCGCATCGAAGAGAACAAGACCACCGAGGCCGTCGCCTATTTCGACGAGGCCGCCAAGGCCGCGCCGAGCGCGCTGCTGGGCGACCTGGCCCGCCTCAAATCCGCCTTCGCGCTGATGGACACGGCTCCCTACAAGGATCTTGAGTCGAGGTTGACGCCTTTGGCGGGGGAAAAGAGCCCGTACCGCGTGTACGCCAAGGAAGCGCTGGCTTTCGCCAAGCTGCAGGCCGGCGACCTGAAGGGCGCCCGCGCCGACTTCGTGATCCTGGCCAACTCCCTGGACAGCAGCACGTCCGAAGAAGTGCGCCAGCGCGCCCAGGCGGCCATGCAACTGATCGACTCGGGCACCGCCAAGGACCTGGCCGCCGCCGTGAAGGCCGCCGCCGCCCTGCCGCCGATGCCGCCCATGAGCCAACTGCCCGCGGGCATCGCTCCGCAAGCCGCCCCTAACGCCCAATGAGCCGCCTGATGATCTCCAAGCGTTCCGTCGCCCTGGTGGCGCTGATGTCGGCGTCCGTGGCCGTCACTGGCTGCTCGACGGTCTCGAAGCTCAACCCCTTCGACAAGGGGGCCAAGAACAAGTCCCAGGCCAGCCAGGGTCAGCGCATCTCGATCATCGCCTTCGACCAGAAGGTCGAGGCCAACGAGTCGCTGAAGGGCGCCGACTTCTTCCTGCCCGAACCGGTCGCCCAGACCGAATGGCGCCTGCCGGGCGGCAACGCCGAGCAGTCGATCGAGCACGTCGACGCCGGCAAGGGCTTCCAGATCGCCTGGAAGAAGAGCTTCGGCAAGAAGGGCGGCAAGACCTTCCACGTCACCGCCCCGCCGGTCTCGGCCGATGGCCGCATCTTCGTGATGGACGGTGAAGCCGACGTCGTGGCGCTGGACGCCAAGAGCGGCTCGCAGATCTGGCGCAAGGACCTGCGTCCGGCCGCGACCTCGATCAAGAAGGCCGGCTTCATGGGCCTGCTGCCCAAGAAGAGCGACCGCCTGGGCTTCGGCGGCGGTGTCGCCGTCGGCGCCGACAACAAGCTTTATGTCGCCTCGGGCTTCCGCTTCGTGGCCCAGCTGGACGCTGCGACCGGCAACCTGAACTGGACGCAGCCGGCCAACACGCCGATCCACGCCGCGCCGACCGTCGCCGACGGCCGCGTGTTCGTGGTCTCGACTGACAACGAACTGCTGACCTTCGACGCCGCCACCGGCGCGCCGGGCTGGCCCTACCAGGCCCTCAGCGAACCGGCCCGCATCCTGGCCGCCTCGAGCCCTGCCGTCAGCGGCGACACCGTCGTGGCGGGCTTCGCCTCGGGCGAACTGGTGGCTCTGCGCACGACCAACGGTAACGACCTGTGGAGCGAGGCCCTGAGCCGCGCCAGCCGCACCAACGCGCTGTCGGAAATCCGCGACATCCCCGGCCGCCCGGTGATCTACAAGGGCGACGTCTTCGCCGTCAGCCACTCGGGCGTCTTCGCCGCCACCGACCTGCGCTCGGGCCAGGCCCGCTGGAGCCTGCCGGTCACCGCCATCACCACCCCGTGGGCCGCCGGCGACGTCGTCTATGTCGTCGACAAGGCCGGCCAGGTGATCTGCGTCTCGCGCGAGAATGGCTCGGTCTACTGGATCCAGGACCTCAACAACACCGAGGCCCTGTCCAAGAAGCAGAAGAAGAAGCGCGCCAAGCACCCGATCCTGTGGTCGACCCCGATCCTGGCCAACAACCGCCTGATCACGGTGTCCAGCAACGGCGAAGCCGTGGCCCTGAACGCCAAGACCGGCGTCAAGGAAACCACCCTGAAGATCGGCGGCTCGGTGCTGATCAACCCGATCGCGGTCGGCGACATGATCTATCTCGTCACCGACGAGGCCGATCTGGTCGCCATCCGCTAAGCCAAACAGAGCGGGCCTTGCAGCCCGTTCGACACCTTGAATCGCTCTTGAGCCCGGGTCCGCGAAAGCTGGCCCGGGCGTTCGCTTTTGCGAGATGAGCTAAAATCGACTACTGGACCACTATGCCTTTGAAACTCGCCATCGTCGGCCGCCCGAATGTGGGCAAGTCCACGCTGTTCAACCGCCTGGCCGGCAAGAAGCTGGCCATCGTCGACGACCAGCCCGGCGTCACCCGTGACCGCCGCTATGCCGACGGCCGCCTGGGCGACCTGGATCTGCAGCTGATCGACACCGCCGGCTTCGAGGACGTCGCCGACGAGAGCCTGGAAGCGCGCATGCGCGCCCAGACCGAGCTGGCGATCGAGGAAGCTGACCTCTCGCTGTTCATCTACGACGCCCGCGAAGGCGTCACCCCGCTGGACGAGGTGTTCGCCGCGCTGCTGCGTCGCCGCGGCAAGCCGGTGATCATCGCCGCCAACAAGGCCGAGGGCAAAGCCGGCCAGTCGGGGATTGGCGAGGCCTACAAGCTGGGCCTGGGCGAGCCGATCCCGATCTCCGGGGAGCACGGCGAAGGCATGGCCGAGCTTTACGCCGCCATGCTGGAAGCCGTTCCCGAGGACCAGTACTCCGACGACGAGGACGATGAGGACAAGCCGATCCGGCTGGCCATCGTCGGCCGTCCGAACGCCGGCAAGTCCACCCTGATCAACCGCCTGATCGGCGAGCAGCGCCTGCTGACCGGTCCGGAAGCGGGCATCACCCGCGACTCGATCTCGGTCGACTGGGTCTGGGGCGACAAGAAGGTCCGCCTGGTCGACACCGCCGGCCTGCGCAAGAAGGCCAAGGTCCAGGAGAAGCTGGAAAAGCTCTCCACCCAGGACACCATCCGCGCCATCACCTTCGCCGAGGTCGTGGTGCTGGTCATGGACGCCACCCACCCGTTCGAGATCCAGGACCTGCAGATCGCCGACCTGACCGAGCGGGAAGGGCGCGCCCTGGTGTTCTGCCTGGCCAAGTGGGACCTGATCGAGGACCAGGCCGCGACCCTGGCCGCCTTCCGCGAGCACGCCGAGCGCATGCTGCCCCAGGTGCGTGGCGCGCCGGTCGTGGCGCTGTCGGGCGAGACCGGCAGCGGCGTCAACAAGCTGATGCCGGCCGTCCTGAAGATCCACAAAGACTGGTCGACCAAGGTCAAGACCCGCGACCTGAACGACTGGCTGCAGATGGCCATGCAGCGCCACCCGCCGCCCGCCGTCTCGGGCCGTCGCGTGAAGCCCAAGTACATGGCCCAGACCAAGGCCCGCCCGCCGACGTTCGTGCTGTTCTCCAGCCGCGCCGACCAGATGCCCGATCACTATCGGCGCTATCTGATCAATTCCTTGCGCGAAAGCTTCGACCTGCCGGGCGTGCCGCTGCGCATCACCATCAAGTCGGGCGCCAACCCCTATGCCGACGGCGAGGCCAAGGGCCACAGCGGCCGGGGCAAGCGCGAGTTCGAACGCCGCGAGCGCGAGGAAGAGCGCATCCGCGCCTCGCGCAACACGGTCAAGAAGTCCAAGCGCCTGGCTGACGAAGCCGCCGCCAAGGCCGCGATCGAGGCGGGCCTGCCCGACCCGCGCGAGGCCAAGCCGGTCAAGAAGAAGGCTCCTGCGAAGGTCGCTGCGGCGCCCGTCGAGGGCGCGGTGGCCGCCGAACCCGGCAAGGCCGCGGTCAAGTCGGTCAAGAAGCTGGGTCCCAAGGTCCAGAAGAAGGTTTCGACGACCCCCAGCTACAAGGTCGGCGCCAAGTCGGCCGGCGGCAAGGCGGCTGGACCCAAGCGTCCGGTGTCCGGCGCGCGGACCGTGCGCGGCAATACGGGGCCGGGGAAGTCCAAGCGCTAGCCTAAACTTCGCCATGAGCGTTTAGCCTCCTGGACTGAACGCGGAGGGAAGGCGATGCAAGGGATAGCGTTGGCGCTGGTGTTGGCGGCGCTGCCGGCGAGCACGCTGGCGGCCGACTACAAGCCTGTCGTCTGCAAAAGCGCGGTGACCTATGCCGGGCCGCCGCTGCACGCGGCCGTCGTCCCGCCGTTGCTGGCCGAGGTTCCCAAGGCCGCGCTCGATCCCGAGGTCGTCACACGGCTGCAGGCGGCGTTCGGCCAAGCCAAGACCGCGACCAAGGCGCCGGCCATGACGGCCGCCGTGCTGATCCCTGGCAAGGGCGCGTGGAGCCGCACCGACACCGGCGACCAGCCGCCGATGCTGTTCTGGGCCAGCGCGGGCAAGAGCCTGGTGGCGATCGTCGCTTTGCAACTGGTCGAGGCCGGCAAGCTGAAGTTGGACGATCCGATCTCCAAGTATGTGGCCGGCGTGCCCAATGGCGACGTCGTGACCATTCGCGACCTGCTGGCCCACACCGGCGGTCTGTTCAGCGCCAACGAGGACCTGAAGGCTCGCGCGGAGCGTCGTGCTCACACTCTGGACGAGGACGTGAAGATCATCGCTCGACACGGGGCGTTCTCGTGTCCGGGAGAACGCTGGCGCTACTCCAACACCGGCTACGCGCTGCTGGGCAAGGTGATCGAGACGGTCGACGGCCAGTCCTGGCAGGCCTCGGTCGACGCGCGGGTCGTCAAGCCGCTGGGGCTGAAGTCGCTGCGCATGTTGGCTGCCGATGACAAGGCCGAGGACGTCGCCAAGCTGGTCTCGACCAAGGAGGCTCCGATCGAGCCGGCCTGGCCCGGCGCGGCCGGCGGCGCCGTGGGTTCGGCCGAGGACATGGCGCGGGTCTGGGCGGCGCTGCTGGGCGGCAAGCTCCTGAAGCAGGAGACGCTGGCGGCGATGTTCGGCAGGCTCTACCCGATGTTCGACGCCGGCAGCTTCTATGGCCTGGGCGCCATGGTCGTGGAGGTTCCCGAAGCGGACGGCTCCAGGAGCGTCTGGCTAGGGCACCTGGGCGGTACGCCCGGCGCCAGCGCGGTCGTGGCCTATTC
>JAEXJH010000213.1 GCA_023445955.1 Pseudomonadota bacterium | reverse complement strand
CGCCAAGGCCGCGCCGTCCGCGCCGGTCGCCACGCCGGCGACGGCGATGATCGCGACCACGCGCCGCAACGAGGGCTCGCCCGCCTCGCGCCTGAAGACGCTGAGCTATCTCGACAACGTCCTGGCCCGGGCCGAGGCGAGCGCGGCCGGCGCCGACGAGGCGGTGATGCTGAACAATCGCGGCGAGCTGGCCTGCGCCGGGGCGGCCAACCTGTTCTGGATCGCGGACGGGCGCCTCTTCACCCCGCGCCTGGACTGCGGCGTGCTGGCCGGGATCACCCGGGCGCGGCTGATGGCGCTGGAGACGGTCGAGGAGGTCGCCGTGGGGCCTGAGGCGCTGGACGGCGCCGAAACGGTGTTCCTGACCAACAGCCTGATCGGCGTGCGGGCGGTGTCTCGACTGGGCGAGCGCACGTTCGCGCCGCACCCGCGGGTCGAGCAGTTGGCTACATCGTGCTGACCCACGCCACTGCGTCGGTGCGGCGCGGGCGCAGGTAGTAGTTGCGCTTGAAGGTCATGGTGGTTGGCATGACCAGCTTGATCGGCGAGGTGTAGTCGTAGGTCGCGCGGGCGACGATGATGCTCTGGCTGGCGGGCAGCACGCCGGTCGAGATGTCGGTGACGGTGGCGCCCTTGGCCGGGCAGCCGGGCATGCCGACGCCGGCGGGATTGGGCTGCACCCAGGCGACCGTGTCCTTGCCCGTGGCGTCGGAGGTGACGCTGTAGATGCACATCTTCAGGCCGGCGGTCGGGTAGGGCGCCATGATCAGATTACCGATGTTGAAGATGTCGGTCATCTTGCTGGGGCCGGTCTGGGTGCCCTGGGCGACCAGGTCTCCGATCTGCGAGGCGATGTTCGACAGGCGACGCTGGGCCATCATGGCCTGGGTCGTCTCGGCGAAGCCGCAGTACATGACGACCAGCACCGGGGCGATCAGGGCGAACTCGATGGCCGTGACGCCGCGGCGATCGCGCCAGAAGCCCTTCAGCGAGACCGTCTTCGGCAAGGGGAGCAGGCGACGGGTCATTGGTCGTACGGCTCGTTGGTGAAGGCGGTGGCGGCGTAGATGATCCGCCGGCCGCCCGAGTTCTGCAGGCCGGTCTGCAGCAGCGGCGTGACCAGCGGCCAGGTGTAGTAGGCGCGGACCAGCACGATCGAACCGGCCGTGCCGGGGCTGAACTGCATGCTGGTCGGCACGGTGCTGGTGGCGCCGGCCGAAGTATTGCTGGTCGAGTAGTCAGTATAGGTGCGCACGTCGAGCTGCAGCGCGGTGGAGCAGCTGAGCGAGCCGATCACGCCGATCTTGTCGCAGACGGCGGACTTGAAGGTGGCGGCCGTGCCGCCATTGGTCTGGACCTCGCCGGTGCGGATGGTGCGGCCCACGTCGATGATGGCGTTCTCGAGCAGCAGCGAGACCAGGAACACCAGGCCAAGCTCGATCATCGCGAAGATGAGCATCAGGAACGGCATGAAGACGAGCGCGAACTCGACCGCCGTGGCGCCCTGCTCGGCGCGCGAGAAGCCGCCGGCCAAGCGGGCCAGGCGGCGTCTGGCGCGAGCGAAGATGAAGGTGTCGGCCATGCGGTGCGCGAAAACCCTGAAATGATCGCCCCAGACTAGCCGGTCGATCCTAATCACTCGTTGAGGCGCGCGCCCGCGTACGTAGGAGGGCTTGGCGAGCCGGGGGCTACTTGTCCGGGGTCAGGCGCGTGCACTGGCTGGAGCAGCTGTAGCCGACCGAGGGCTGGCCGCCGCGATAGATGGTCACGCCGCTGTCGTTGACCTGCGACACGATCACCTGACGGCTGGTCAGGGTGCGACCGCCGGCGCCGAAGGCCATCAGGCTGGTGACGCCCGGACGCTTGCCCATGACGATCAGGGTGCGCTCGTTGACGACGCTGACGTCGGCCACGGTGGGGTCGACCACCACGACGTCGCGCACGGCGGCGCCCAGAGTCACGTAAGACGCATCGCCCTGCGCAAGCGACAGGTCGCCCGAAGCGGTGTTCGTCGGCAGGATTTGAGCGCTGGCGACACCCCCCGACAGGGTCAGGACGGCGGCGATGGCGAGCGAAAGGCGGCGCATGAGGTTTCCGATCTCGGATCCGAATGTCCCGCAGCATCACTTTGTTTGGTCAACAAAAGACTAAAGCGCGACTGCGTGCGTCCAAGCGTCGCTTGAGAAAGTCCTTGATTCTGAAGGGATTGGGCGCCTTTGTCGCGCCCATGGTTAAGAACAAATAACGGTAAATACAAATAAACCAAAAGAAAATCGCGAGAAACTATTCGATGTTTACTGGCCATTAAGTGAGGTGGGCGAAATTGATCGTGTTTTCGGGGGTGAGCAAGTCGAGCCGGCTTGAAGCCTCAAATCAACCAGCTCTGACTCTAGGAGATCTACACATGACCAAGTTCGTCACGCGCTTTCTGAAGGACGAGTCGGGCGCTACGGCCATCGAATATGGCCTGATCGCTGCTCTGATCGCCGTCGTCATCATCTCGGGCGCCACGCTGCTGGGCAACAACCTGAACGCCAAGTTCACGTCGATCGCCGGTAAGGTCGCGTCGGCCGGTACCTAAGGTCCAGCCCACGCTCGAAAAGAAAAGGGTCGAGGCGCCAGCCTCGGCCCTTTTTCTTTGCTTGGAAGGTCGAGGTTCGTGACTTGCCGCTAGGGCGGGAAACGATTGCTTCATTCGTCCATCCCAGAATGACCCAATACCGAAAAGGTCCCGGAGGGGACTTGAGAAGGCGCTAGAGCATGCAAGCCATCCAGATCCCGCTGCTGCTGATCTTCCCGATCCTGGCCATCATCGGCGGGCTGAAGGACTTGACCAGCTACACGATCCCCAACTGGATCTCGCTGGCCCTGATCGCCGCCTTCGTTCCGACCGCCCTGATCAGCGGCGCGCCGCTGGCCCAGATCGGCATGTGCCTTGTCGTCGGCGTCGGCGCCCTGGCCCTGGGCATGGCGATGTTCGCCGCCGGCTGGATCGGCGGGGGCGACGGCAAGCTGTTCGCGGTCTGCGCCCTGTGGATGGGCTGGCCCGGCGCCTTCATGTTCCTCGTCTATACCGGTCTGGCGGGCGGGGTCCTGACCCTGGCCATCCTGACCC
>JAEXJH010000212.1 GCA_023445955.1 Pseudomonadota bacterium | reverse complement strand
TGCGCGGCCCAGCCGTGGATGAACGGCTATCCCGCGCCGGGCGCCGCGCCCTATCACCCGAACCTGGCGGCCATGACCGCCATCGCGCAGGCGCTGGACGCGGCCCTGCCGCGCTAGAGCGCCGCTTCGATCAGGCGCGGACCGGGCGTCGCCATAGCCCGGGCGAAAGCGTCGTCGAAGGCTTCCGCCGTCTCGGCCCGTTCGGAGGCCATGCCCATGCCCTGGGCCAGCTGCACCCAGTCGATACGCGGGTCGCCCAGGTCCAGCAGCTTCGAGGCCGCAGGCCCCGGATTGCCCGCCCCGGTGCGGCCCAGCTCGATGCCCAGGATGCGATAGGCGTGGTTGGCGAAGACCACGACGGTGACGTCCAGCTGCTCGCGGACGATCGTCCACAGGCCCTGCACGGTGTACATGCCCGCGCCATCGCCGGTCAGGGCCAGCACTTTCCGATCAGGGCAGGCCACGGCCGCGCCGATGGCCAGCGGGATGCCCTGCCCGATCGCGCCGCCGGTCAGCGACAACCACTCGTGCGCCCGCGCGGTCTTGGTCTGGGTGAAGATCGGCAGGCCAGCGGTCACCGCGTCGTCGGAGATCACCGAGCCCGTCGGCATGTGCTTGGCGATCGAGGCCCCGATGGCCCAGGCGTCAAAGCGGCCGGCCGGGGCGTCGGGCGCGGCATAGGTTTCGAGCGTCGCCGCCGCCGGCGCGCCCACGGCGTCGGCCAGGGCGTTCAGCGCCGCCGCCGCGTCGACCTCGCGGCCGCACAGGGTCTCGACTGAGCAGCCTTCCGGAACGAGCACGCTGGGCCGGTCAGGATAGGCGAAGAAGGCCACCGGGCGCTGGGTCGAGACCAGGATCAGCACGTCCGCGCCCTCCAGGTCCTTCAGGGCCTGCTCGGCGAAATAGGGCAGCTTGTCGGGGCGGAAGCGGCCTTCGCCCCGCGCCTGGCGGGCGGTGAACGTGTCGGTGACGGCGCGGACGCCGTGGGCCGCCAAGCGACCGGCGGCGGCCAGAGCGGCCTCGCCACAGGCGCCCGAGCCCAGCAGCAGCACCGGTTTCTTGGCGAAGGACAGCGCCTTGGCGACGGTGTCGACGGCGGTCTTGTCGGGCTTGGCGAAGGCGGGCGGCGTGATCACCGGCCCCTTCACCGTCGCTTCGTTCCAGGCGGCGTCCGCCGGCAGGACGAGGCAGGCGTTGCCGCCGGGCGTCCCATAGCTGGCGACGATGGCCTCGGCGGTCAGCGGGCCGACGCTGTCGGCGCTCTCGGCCGACTTGACCCACAGCGAGTTGGGCGCGGCCAGGGCGGCGATGTCGCTGTTCAGCGGCGCGTCGAAGCCGCGGTGATAGGTGGCGTGGTCGCCGATGACATTGACCACCGGCGTGTAGGCCCGGCGGGCGTTGTGCAGGTTGGCCGCGCCGTTGGCGTAGCCCGGCCCCAGGTGCAGCAGGGTGCAGGCGGGCTTGCCGGCCATGCGGCCATAGCCGTCGGCGGCCCCGGTCGCCACGCCTTCGAACAGGCACAGCACCGAGCGCATGCGCGGCTCGCGGTCCAGGGCCGAGACGAACTGCATCTCGCTGGTGCCGGGATTGGCGAAGCAGGCGACGACCCCGTTGTCGGCCAGGGTGGTGATCAGGGCGTCCGCGCCGTTCATACTGTCCTCCGCTTTTTATGCCTCCTGTCTCCGACATTTCGGCAAGCAGGCCAACCCGGTTGCGCATCAGGCGATCGCCATTGCAGTCTGATCGGCAAAAGTGGGGGAAAACGTTCCATGCAAGGGATGAGCGCAGCCGCGCGATGGACGCTGATTGCGTCGATCATCGCTGGCGTCAGCTATGTGGCGACCTGGGTGCTGGCCTTGCCGCCGGGCGTCGAGACCGTCTGGAAGGGGGCCGGCGTGGCGCTGCTGGCGGCGCATGCGGCGCTACGGGCCAAAAGTCTCGACGGCTGGCTGCTGACGGCGGTCATGGCCTTCGGCGCGGGCGGCGACGTGCTGCTGGAAACCCACGGACTGACGGTCGGGGCGGTGTCGTTCCTCGTCGGTCACGTGGTGGCGACGTTCCTTTACCTGCGCCATCACAGGCCTGGCGCCGTCGCGCCGCTGATCCTGATCCCCGGGGTGGTCTGGGCCTCGCGCCTGCTGTCGAGTGGCAACAACGGCGTCACAGCCTACAGCGTTTTCCTGGCGGGCATGGCCGCCACGGCCCTGATGAGCCGCTTCCCGCGCAAGATGGTGGGCCTGGGCGCGCTGATGTTCGTGGTATCCGACTTGCTGATCTTCGCGCGCACGGGTCCGCTGCCCGATACGCTGGTCACGGGTCTCGCGGTCTGGGGCCTCTACTATTTCGGCCAGCTGCTGATCTGCCTGGGCGTGGCTAGAGAACTAGAATCTCCGCGTCCGGCGTAATCGCAAACAGCCGCTCCAGCTCCTTCGGCCGGCGGTCGCGCGCCAAGGCCTGGTTGATATAGCCCTTGTCGGTCAGCTCGCCGCTGGCCGCGTCGGGGGCGCCGTCCAGGATCAGGGCGCGCAGCACCTTGCCGCCGCCACCCTTGGCCGCCGCGTTCATCCGCGAGAGGCCTTCGGAGATCGCGGCCTTCACCGCCTCGCCGTCGCCCAGCCGCTCGCAGGCCTTGGCGTCGAGGAACAGCATCAGCCCCACGCCGTCCTGGCCCTCGCCGCAGACCACCGCGTCGGAGACCACGCCGCCGATCGCCGACACCGCCGCTACCCGCAGCGCGCCGGCCGCCACGAACGTGCCGCTGGCCAGCTTGAAGTTCTCGACCAGCCGCCCGTCGAACACGAGCCCCGCCGCCGGATCCTCGGGATCGGCCAGTCGCGCCGCGTCGCCCAGGCGGTAGAAACCGTCCTCGTCGAAGGCCTGCTCGGTGGCTTCGGGCTGGTCCAGATAACCTGGCGAGACCTGCGGTCCCTTCACCCGGATCTCGAACTTGCCGCCATCGCCGGCCGGAACCAGCTTCACCGACGTGCCCGGCGTCGGCAGGCCGACCATGCCCGAGCGCGCGTTCAGCCAATGGATGTTGCAGGCCGTCGGCCCGGTCTCGGTCGCGCCATAGCCGGCCGCGAAGGTGATCCGCTCGCCGACCGTGCTCACCGCCACGGCCTGGACGCGGTCGAGAATCGACTGGGCCATCGAGGCCCCGCCGTATTGCAGCACCCGCACGGTTTCGAAGAACTTGGCGGCCAGGGCATCGTCGCGCTCCAGCTCGCCGACGAACAGCCCCCAGCCGGCCGGGACCATGTTGTGATAGGTCGTCGCCACCTCGGAGAGATTGCGCACCGTCTCGCCGAACTTTCCGGGCACGGGCTGGCCGGCGTCGATGTAGAGCGTCCCGCCCCGGTGCAGCACCATGTGCAGGATGGCGTTGGCCCCCAGGCTGTGGCTCCAGGGCGCGGAATTGACCAGCACCGGCGGCTCAGGATCGGCGTAGCAAGCTTGGATCTGGGCCGCGTTCAGCGCGATGTTGGCGTGGGTGCAGACCACCGCCTTGGGCCGTCCGGTGGAGCCGGAGGTCAGCAGCAGCTTGGCGATGTCGTCCGGCTGGGCCACCGGCTCGACCGGCGCGCTCTTCAGCAGATCCTCGAACTCTACGTCGCCCGGCCGCGCATGGCGGCTGACCACCATCGGCAGGCCCGCCAGGAACGGCGCGGCCAGGGCGTCGCCGAACGCGTCGGCGTCGTCGGCATAGACGGCGGCCGGCTTCAGCCGCTCGACGGCGTGCTGCAGGCGGGTCAGGTCCGCGCCCTTCAGCCCATACTGCGGCGAAACCGGCGCGGCCGGCGCGCCCAGGCTCATGGCGGCGTAGGCGATCAGGGCGTGGTCAATCCCGTTGCGCGCCAGGATCAGCAGCGGCTGACCGCGCGAGAGGCCCAGGCCCTGGAGACCACCAGCCAAGGCCGCGATCTTCGCCTTAGCGTCGGCGTAGGTTACCGTCCGCCAGCCCTCGCCGTCACGCTCGGCGAGCCACACGCGGTCCGGCGCCTCGACCGCCCATCGGGCCAGGGGCTGCGTCACGGTCCGCACCGCGTCCGAATAGGGCATCGGATTGCGCAGGATCAGCGTCTCGCCCCCTTTCCCTTGGAGGCGTTCGACCTCCAGAGCGCGGGGCGCGTAGCGGGCGTCGCGGAAGGGGGCGGTGGTGAGGGTCGATCCGTCCATGACCAACGTTATGCGCCCCCCTCGACATTTTTTCCAAGACCTGTCGAATCCGCCTGAGCCGGCGCGTCTCTCAGGTCGAAGCGTCGCGATGGCCGCGCGCTCATGGGAGATGACCGATGCAATACGCCCTGCTGATCTACGAAAACGAAGACCTCTATCGCGGCGACAACGGCCGGGCGCTGGACGAGATCATCACCGCCCACGTCGCCCTGGCCAAGGCCCTGGAGGAAGAGGGCATCCTACGCGGCGGCTCGGGCCTGAACAGCACCGACACGGCCACCACCCTGCGCAAGACCGGCGGCCAGTACGCCCTGCACGATGGTCCGCTGGCCGAGGCGCGCGAGCAGCTGGGCGGCTTCTACATCGTCGAGGTTCCGGACCTGGACGCGGCCATGGCCGTGGCCAAGCGCATCCCGCTGGCTGGCGACGGCTCGGTCGAGGTGCGCCCGACCACCGACTGTTAATTGATCGCCCTCGACCAGACCGCGCGGGAGGCCGGCGGGCGCATTGTCGCCGCCCTGGCCGCGACCTTCCGCGACCTGGACCTGGCCGAGGAGGCCTATGCCGAGGCCTGCGCGCGGGCCGCCGCCGTGTGGCCGGAGGCCCCGCCAATGGACGGCGCGGCCTGGCTGTACGCCACGGCGCGGCGGTCCGCGCTCGACATGATCCGTAGACGGAACGTTAGACGGAATACGACACTTGACGCGCCTGAACCGGAGGCGTCGGCCGAGGAGATCCTGACCTCCGACGCCCGCCTGATCCCCGACGAGCGACTGCGGCTGATCTTCGTCTGCTGCCACCCGGCCGTCGCGCCCGAGGCCCGCGCGGCCCTGACCCTGAGGCTGGTCTGCGGCCTCTCCGTACCCGAGATCGCCCGCGCCTTCCTGGTCGCGGAAGCCGCCATGTTCCAGCGCCTGACCCGCGCCAAGAAGAAGATCGCCCAGGCCGGCGTGTCGTTCGAGGTCCCCGGCCCCGAGGCCTGGCCCGAACGGCTGGCGGCGGTGCTCTCGACCCTGGAAGTCGCCTACGCCCGCGCCCATGAGGACGCCGCCGGGACCGGCCAGCACGCCGGCTACGCCCGCGAGATGCTGGACCTGACGGCGGTGCTGGCCGAGCTGCTGCCGAACGAGCCCGAGTGCCTGGCCTTCGCCGCCCTGGTCCGCTTCGCCGAAGCGCGCCGGCCGGCCCGGCTGGACGCCGAGGGCGCGATGGTCCCGCTGTCGGAGCAGGATCCGAAGCTGTGGAGCCGGCCGCTGATCGCCGAGGGCGAGACGTTGCTGCGGGCGGCCGCGCGCCTGAACCGCTCGGGTTCGCGCCAGCTACGGGCGGCATTGCACGGCGTCTGGTGCGTGCGCCGTTCGCTGGCCGAACCGCCGCCGTGGTCGGCGGCTCTGGCGCTCTACGATCTGCTGCTGGGTTGGCGCGAAGACCCGTTCGTGCGCATCAATCGCGCCGTGGTGCTGGCCGAAGTCGCCGGGCCGGCGGCGGCGCTGGCCGAGATCGAGGCGCTGGACGCCGCGCGGCTGGACGATTTCCAGCCCTTCCACGCCGTGCGCGCCGACTTGCTGGCCCGGCTGGGCCGGCGCGATGAGGCGCTGGCGGCCTACGACCGGGCGCTGGAAATGGCGCCCGGACCGGCGGAGCGACTGTGGTTGATCCGTAGACGGAGCGAATTCTAGCGCGCCAACGTCTCCAGGAAGCGCACCGGCTCGCCCTTGCCCGCCGCGACGATCTCGTCGTCGCGCATGACCACGATGCCGCGCACGATGGTCGCCACCGGCCAGGCCTTGGCCTCGAATCCGTCGAACGGGGTCCAGCCGGCGCGGTTGGCCATCTGCGCGTGGGTGATGGTCTTGCGAGCCTTCATGTCGACGATCGTGAAGTCGGCGTCGAAGCCCTCGGCCAGGCGCCCCTTGTCGGCCAGGCCGAACACCCGGTTGACGCCATGGCTGGTCAGGTCGACGAAGCGCTCCAGGCTCAGCTTGCCGTCCACCACGTGGGTCAGCATCACCGGCACCAGGGTCTGGACGCCCGGCATGCCCGAGGGCGAGGCCGGATAGGGCCGCGCCTTCTCCTCGCGGGTGTGGGGGGCGTGATCGCTGCCGAGCACGTCGGCGATGCCGGCCTCAATGCCGCGCCAGACACCGGCCACGTGATAGGCGTCGCGGATCGGCGGGTTCATCTGGGCAAAGCCCTTCAGGCGCTCATAGGCCTCGGGCGCGACCAAGGTCAGGTGCTGGGGCGTGACCTCGACCGAGGCGACGTCCTTGTTCTGGGCCAGGAAGTCGATCTCTTCCTTGGTCGTGACGTGCAGCACGTGGATGCGCTTGCCGAGCGACTTGGCGATGCGGACCAGGCGGTGGGTCGACTGCAGGGCGGCCTGGGCGTCGCGCACCTCGGGGTGGCTGGTCCAGTCGCCGGGACGGGCCAGGCTGCGGCGATCGGCCAGGCGGTACTCGTCCTCAGAGTGGAAGGCCGCGCGGCGGTTGACGTGCCGCAGCACGTTCTCGACGCCCTCGTCGTCCTGGACCAGCAGCGAACCGGTCGAGGCGCCCATGAACACCTTGATGCCGCAGCAACCCGGCAGGCGCTCCAGCTCGCCCAGGAAGTTGGCGTTCTCGTGCGTGCCGCCGACATAGAAGGCGTGGTCGGTGTGCATGCGGCTCTTGGCGCGCGACAGCTTGTCGGCGAGAGCGTCCGGGTCGGTGGTGGTCGGCTCGGTATTGGGCATCTCGAAGACGGCGACCACGCCGCCCAGGGCCGCGCCGCGCGAGCCGCTCTCCAGGTCTTCCTTCCATTCCAGGCCTGGCTCGCGGAAGTGCACCTGACTGTCGATCACGCCGGGCAGGACGGTCAGGCCCGCCGCATCGAAGATCTCGCCGGCCGAGGCCTGGGACAGGTCGCCGATCGCAACGATCTTGCCGCCCCGGACGCCAATGTCGGTGATCCCGCGCCCGGCATGGTTCACCACTTCGCCCCCACGGACGATCAGGTCGAAGGTCTGGGTCATGGGATGGCTC
>JAEXJH010000211.1 GCA_023445955.1 Pseudomonadota bacterium | reverse complement strand
TGGTGGGTGCAGGACGCCGCCGCCGCCGTCCCCGCCCGCCTGCTGGGCGTGAAGGCTGGCGACAAGGTGCTGGACCTCTGCGCAGCGCCCGGCGGCAAGACCCTGCAGCTGGCCGCCGCCGGCGCGGACGTCGTGGCCCTGGACCGCTCGGCCGCCCGCCTCAAGCGCGTGGCCGAGAACCTGGAGCGGATGAACCTCACCGCCAAGATCGTCGCCGCCGACGCGGCCGTCTGGGAGGACACGCGCACCTTCGACGCCATCCTGCTGGACGCGCCCTGCTCGGCCACCGGCACCTTCCGCCGGCATCCGGACGTGCTGTGGGCCGCCCGCCCCAGCGACGTCGCCAGCCTGGCGGCCGTCCAGGCCCGGATCCTCGACAGCGCCGCCGAGCGCCTCAAGCCCGGCGGCCGGATGGTCTACACCGTCTGCTCGCTGGAGCCGGAAGAGGGCGAGGCCCAGGTCGAGGCCTTCCTCGCCCGCCGCAAGGACATGGCGCTGGAGCCGATCACGGCCGGTGAAAGCGGCTCGCCCGAGGCCAGCCTGACCCCACGCGGAACGCTCCGCCTGCTGCCGCATCACCGCGACGGCGGCCAGGATGGCTTCTTCGCGGCGCGATTCCGCAAGGTCTAAGGGCTGACAGAACGGCGCGACGCGGCTATCCCAGTCCCATGACCGCGCCGATCATCGCCCCCTCCATCCTCGCCTCCGACTTCGCCAAGCTCGGGCAGGAAGTCGCCGCCATCGAGGCGGCCGGCGCCGACTGGGTGCATGTCGACGTGATGGACGGCCACTTCGTGCCCAACATCACGCTGGGTCCCGACATCGTCAAAGCCATCCGGCCGCACGCCAAGATCCCGTTCGACGTGCACCTGATGATCAGCCCGGCAGATCCTTACCTTGAAGCGTTTCGCGCCGCTGGCGCGGACCTGATCAGCATCCACCCCGAAGCCGGCCCGCACTTGCATCGCAGCCTGAAGCGCATCCGCGAGCTGGGGGCCAAGGCCGGCGTGGTGTTCAACCCGTCGACCGGCCTCGACCACGTCGAGTGGATCCTGGAGGACGTCGACCTGCTACTGGTCATGTCGGTGAACCCCGGCTTCGGCGGCCAGAGCTTCATCCCCGGCCAGCTGCGCAAGGTCGAGGCCCTGCGCAAGCTAGTGGACAAGGCCGGCCTGGACATCATCATCGAGGTCGACGGCGGCGTGACCCCGACGACCGCCCCGCAGTGCGTCGCGGCGGGCGCCACCGCCCTCGTGGCCGGCTCGGCGGTGTTCAAGGGCGGCCCAGCGTCTTACGCCGCCAACATCCGCGCGCTGAAGGGCGGCTGACCCCACACGATGGCCGTCAAGCGTTCCGCCAGCGGCTCCAGACCCACCGCCCCGTCCCGTGGCGGCAAGGTCCTATGGAAGGCCGTCGGCGCCGAGCTCTCCGGTCACATCGCCCGCGAGTGGTACGGCAGCGGCCCGCACCGCCTGTCGATCGCCTTCCCGCGGCCCGAAGGCCTGTCGGCCCGCCCCCGCGACCCGCGTCCGGCCGATCCCGAGCACGGCAAGAAGATGCTGGCCGGGACCATGACCCTGGACGGCGGGACCTTGCGCCTCGGCTCCGACGGCGACCCGTTCGACACCGCCAGCCCCTCGCGCCGCTTCGCCGTCAGCCTGCACCGCTTCGACTGGCTGCCGGACCTGGCCGCCGCCGGCTCGGACGGCGCCCGTCGCGCCTTGCGCCTGCTCGACGACTGGCGGCGCGTGTTCGGCAAGTGGAACGCCTTCTCCTGGTCCCCGGAATGCCTGGAGCGCCGGGTCTTCCACCTGGCCTGCGCCGCCAAGACGCTGGCCACCGAAGGCAGCGACGCCGAGATCGCCGACCTGACCCTGGACCTGGCGCGCCAGGGCCGTCACCTGGTCGAGATCGACAAGAGCCCCGAGCGCGCCCTGGAGCGCGCCGCCGTCGCCACGCTGGCCGGCTGCGTCCTGGCCGGCAAGCCCGGCGAGCGGCTGATCGACCGGGGCCTGAAAGCCCTGCTCCGCCACCTCGACAAAATGGTGCTCCCCGACGGCGGCCACGCTGCGCGCAGCCCCGAGGCCGGCGTCGAGCTGCTGTTCGACCTGCTGACCCTGGACGACGCCCTGGGCCAGCGCGGCCGGCCCAGCCCCGAGGCCCTCTCGCGCGCCATCGACCGCCTCTCCACGGCCACGCGGTTCTTCACCCTGGGCGACGGCCATCTGGCGGCCTTCCACGGCGGCGAGGCCATCGCTCCGCAGCGCATCGCCGCCGCGCTCGCTCACGACGACGCCGGCCCGCGCCCGCTGAACGCCGCGCCGCACAGCGGCTATCACAAGATGATCGGCGGCAGCATCGAGGTCATCGCCGACTGCGGCCGCCCGCCCGTCGGCCCGCTCTCGGTCGCTGCCTGCGCCCAGCCGGCCGCCGTCGAGATCGTCTGCGCCAAGGACCGCCTGATCACCAGCTGCGGCTGGAGCCCCGAGGCCACCGGCGCCAACGCCTTCCGCCTCTCGGACGCGGCCTCCACCGTCTCGGTCGGCGACGGCTCGGCCGGCCGCCCCCTGTCGGACTTCCGCGCCAAGGCCCTCGGCCCCTGGCTGGTCGACGGCGCCGAGCAGGTCGAGGCCAAGCGCCACGACGACGTCGGCGGCGTCTGGCTGGACATCGTCCACGACGGCTGGCGCCATGTCGGCCTGCAGCACGCCCGCCGCCTGTTCCTCGACGCCGTCAATGACGAGCTGCGCGGCGAGGACAGCCTCACCCCCTTCAGCGCCGCCGCCGACCCGAACGGCCCCCGCCGCTACCTGCCCTTCGCCGTGCGCTTCCACCTCCACCCCGAGGCCCGCGCCTCGATCGCCCGCGATGGCAAGAGCGTGCTGATCCGCGGCCCCAGCAACATCGGCTGGTGGCTGCGCAACGACGCCGTCGACGTCGAGATCGCCCCCACCGCCCACTTCGACCACGGCCTGGCCCGCAAGGCCGGCCAGATCGTGCTCAAGAGCCAGGTGCGCCCGGAGGTCGGGGCGAAGATCCGCTGGAAACTGACGCGGGCGGAGGGCTAGGCCGATGGGCTTTTCCCGCCGACTGCCGCAGGACCCCGGCCGCACGCATCACGCTCCGGAATATACCGACGACGAAATCGCCGAGGTCATCGCCGCCCTGACGGCAGGCGCGCCGGAGGTCCTGGCGGTGCTGGAGCGCGAAGCGAAGGCGCCGGGGAGCGTGGCGTCGGGGGACTATGACGACGCCTACGACCGGATGCTGACGTACCTGTTCGAGCACGGGTACGTGCACACGCATATCGAGATGGCGATGGTGTTTAAGGCGGTGCGGGAGGGGGTTGAGGGGAGTTGACCGATTGGTACGGCACAATACGTCGCCAAAAGCGCCACTTGCGTGACGCGCTCGAAGTCCAACTAGTAAAATAGGAAAGCCAAACTTCGCCACATCCGCGCATAAAGACGGCAAGTGGCGCTGGAGTTGTCGCGCCCGTAAAGGTTAATTAGAGTTGACCTTTTTGGGGGGCGATGTGGGGAATTTTGAATCCTTCCTGGCTCAGGCCGACAACTTCTTGCGTTGGGATGGCTGGCGTGCGCTCGCAGCCATAGGCACCTTTTCCGCGGTATGGATTGCATTGCGTAGAGACGAACGATCTGATCGTCGCGCTGCAATTAAAGATGCACACATGATAGCAGCGCTTCTAGATCAAGCGCGCTCTGTACTTGGCTTGGCATCCGCATACCAAAAGGCCAAAGGAAATTCTAAAGCCCTTAGATCAAGAGCAAGATTTTACGAAAATATTGGTGGTACAGAATCCATGTCTAGCTCCCTAAAGGGCATAAAAATATCTGACTGCCCAACCGTGGAAGTTATGACAACGGTATCCGTTCTAATAAAGATATTTGATAGAGTATCGAAATTTCATGAAGAAATAGACGAACTCAGTGATGAAGATCTGAAAAATCAAAACAGAGCCATAGAACCCTTAATAATATCTCTAGATAGATGCATTAATGATTTAGAATGCGAGCTCAAAGTTGTCTCGGGAAAATTCTACGATTGGGCCCATCAAGAAGGGCATCGAAGGAAAGTTGATGAGAAATTAAATGGCACCCTCAGATCACGCGCCCTAAAGGCCGCGCCAGGCCTTTTGTGGGCAATAATCACAAACAAGTCTACCGGAAGAGAAAAACTCAAAGATTAGATTTGGTTTATCAACTGAATAAGAATGCGAGCAGAAATCTTCACAGAATCGGAGCCCGCCTTACATCTCTTGGGGGCTGCGGCGTGCTGGGCTGGAGGGGTTGGTCAAGGACCGCCCTCCGGGCGGCCGCGCAGCGGCGATGCGGAGCGTCGTCCTTGAG
>JAEXJH010000210.1 GCA_023445955.1 Pseudomonadota bacterium | reverse complement strand
CGTGGGGTTCTCGAGGCGGGCGCGGATCTCCGGATCCTTCAGCAGCGCCACGCGCATCACCTCCCGCGCGGGGGGCGCGGCGGCGCTGGAGCCGAACAGGCCGCCGTGCTCGACCAGCACCGACAGGGCGTAGCGCGGATTGTCGTAGGGCGCGAAGGCGATGAACAGGTTGTGGTCCTTCAGCCGCCAGGGGATGCCCTGGTTGCTGCGCGATCCGGTCTGGGAATACTGGCGCACCTGGGCCGTGCCGGTCTTGCCCGCCATCAGCACGTCGCCCAGGCCTAGCTGGCTCTGCTTGTAGGCGCCGCCGGTGGGATCGTTGGCCACCGCGGCCATGCCGTCGCGGACGATGGCCAGGTGCTCGGCCGGGATGGGCAGATCGGCCACCGCATCGCCATGCGGCTGGTCGACCCCGCCGATCGACTTGACCAGGCGCGGGTTCAGCGCCCGCTTGCCGTTGGCGAGCCGCGCGCACATCACAGCCAGCTGTAGGGCGTTGACGTTGATATAGCCCTGGCCGATCCCGTACGGCACGGAGTCGCCGGGGTGCCAGGTCGGATCCTTCTTGAAGGCCTTCTTCTTCCACTCGCGCGAGCCGACCAGGCCCTTGCGCTGACCGGGGATCCCCAGGTCGAAGGTCTGGCCAAAGCCCATGGCGGTCGCGGTCGTGTGGATCGGGTCCGGCCCGATGCGCAGCGCCATCTGGTAGAAATAGACGTCGCACGAGTTCTTGATGGCGTCGTGCATGTTCTGCGACCCATGCCCGCCCTTCTTGTGGCAGTGCCAGGTGCGGCCGCCGAAGTACCAGCCGCCGGTGCAGACCACGCGCTCGGTCGGATTGATCCCCGCGCTCAGCGCCGCCAGCGCCACGGTCGGCTTGAAGGTCGAGCCCGGCGGGTAGACGCCGGTCATGGTCTTGTCGAGCAGAGGCTTGCGCTCGTATTCGGCCAGGGCCTTGTACTCCGCGCCCGACAGGCCCTTCACCAGCCGGTTGGCGTCGAAGCTGGGGGCCGAAGCCATGCACAGCAGGTCGCCGTTACGGCAATCGACCATAACGATCGCGCCGCTCTCCTCGCCCATCACTTCCAGGGCCTTGTTCTGGATGTCGGCGTCCAGGGTGAGGCGGATCTCCTTGCCGGCCGTGGCGGCGATGTCGCCGGCCGGATCCAGGCGCACCACCCGCCCCTGGGCGTCGACCTCGGTCTTGGTCGCGCCCGCGCGCCCGCGCAGGGCCTGGTCGAACGCCTTCTCGACACCCTGCTTGCCGATCCGGAAGCCGGGATTGTGCAGCAGCACCTGGTCCTGGGTGGCGTCGCCCTCGGCGGCCTTCAGGTCGCGGTCCGAGGCCTTGGCGACATAGCCGATCACGTGGGCGAAGGCGCCGCCGAACGGATAGACCCGCACCTCGCCCATGTCGGCGGTGACATTGGGCAGTTCCGGCTCGCGAATATTGATCCTCGAGAACTCCTCCCAGGAGAGGTCCTCCATCACCACCACCGGCGCCTTGCGCGGCGCGCGGGCCAGCTCCTTGAGCACCCGCGTGCGGCGGGCGTCGTCGATCGGGACCAGCGTCTGCAGGTCGCTGACCACGCCCTCGGCGTCCAGGTCCTTGTCCTTGTTGATGATCAGCCGGAAGTTCGGACGGTTGGACGCCAGCGACACGCCGTTGCGGTCCAGGATCAGGCCGCGCGGCGGCGGCACCAAGCGGTAGTTGAACTGGTTGCCGGCGGAAAGCTTCTGGTAGCGCTGGGCCTCGACCAGTTGCAGCTGCGCCAGCCGCCCGCCCAAGGCCAGCAGGCCCGCGCCCGTCAGACCGCCCAGCAGGAACGCGCGCCGGTGGAAGACCCCCTGACGCTCGTTCACTTCAAAGAAGAAGATAGACGGCTCGCTCATCTACCGCGATCTAGCCCAACTCAACCGTTCCTTGCCGTGGACAACATCACGCCGCCGGGCGCCGTCAAGGTCTTTCCAGGGCTCGAACGCGAAGAGTTTCAGAGCCCCAGAATCTGGTCGATCCGGCTCTCGGCCTTGGCATGGATGGCGCGGTCCTCGACCATGCCCTGGGCGCGGGCGTAGCGGCCGTCCTTGCCGACATTGCGCTTGATGCCCTCGGCGCTGAACACCGGCGCGGCCGCCTTGGGGTCGGTGAAAAACCCCAGCAGAGCGGCCACCACGGGGCCGATCACGGCGGCGGCGACCGGACCGATCATGTCGATCCAGTCCTCGCCGAAGATCTGGTGCAAGCGCAGGATCAGCACTTCGCGGTTGGGCTGGCGGTCCATGATGCCGATCGCCCACCAAACGCCGCCCTCGACCAGTACGGCCAGAAGGATCGGCAGCAGCACGCCCAGCCAGCGCGGCCGGACGAACAATCCGAGCGCGGCGCCGATGATCGCGAAGGCGGCCATGGTGATCATGGCGGAAACCCTAATCTCACTCTGGTCAAGGACGGGTTAAAGCGCGTTCCGCCCCCTCTTCCCAAGGGGCACGATTGGCCGCGGCCGCTCGTCGCGCTTTAGTCTCTCAAAACCAGAAGATGAGCAGGGAGGCTTTGCCATGGACTTCCAACTGCCGCAGGCGTTGACCGCCTATCTCGCCGAGCTCGACGCCTTCATCGATCGCGAGATCGCGCCGCTGCAGGCGCGCGACGATAACGAGCGCTTCTTCGATCACCGCCGCGAATGGGCGCGCACCGACTGGGATGGCGGCGGCCTGCCCAAGCACGAGTGGGAAGAACTGCTGGCCAAGGCCCGCAAGCTGGCCGACCAGGCCGGCTACTACCGCTTCGCCCTGCCCAAGGCATACGGCGGCCAGGACGGCTCGAACCTCTGGATGGCGGTGATCCGCGAGCACCTGGCGTCCAAGGGCCTGGGCCTGTTCAACGACCTGCAGAACGAGCACTCGATCGTCGGCAACAATCCGTTCGTGCTGATGATCCGCGACTTCGGCCGGCCCGACCAGCAGCACCTGATCACCGACATGCTGGACAAGGGCGCCTTCCGCCCGACCTTCGGCCTGACCGAGCCCGAGCACGGCTCGGACGCCACCTTCATGGAGACCCGCGCGGTCCGCGAGGAGCACCACGGCCAGGCCGGCTGGCGGATCAACGGCGAGAAGATGTGGACCACCGGCATGCACGCGGCCACGCACTGCTGCCTGTTCGCCCGCACCAGCGGCGAGGACGGCGACGCCCGCGGCATCACCGCCCTGCTGGTTCCGGCCCATGCGCCCGGCGTGAAGATCGAGGAGTACCTCTGGACCTTCAACATGCCGACCGACCACCCCCGGGTCAGCTTCACCAATGTCTGGGTGCCCGAGAGCGCCATGTTCGGCCCCGAGGGCGGCGGCCTGGCCCTGGCCCAGCACTTCGTGCACGAGAACCGCATCCGCCAGGCCGCCTCCAGCCTGGGCGCGGCGGTGTTCTGCATCGAGGAGAGCATCAAGTACGCGCGCGCCCGCAAGCCCTTCGGCAAGGCGCTGTCGGAGAACCAGGCCATCCAGTTCCCGATCGTCGAGCTGTCGACCCAGGCCGAGATGCTGCGCCTGCTGATCCGCAAGACCGCGTGGGACATGGACCAGATGTCCAAGGTCGAGGTCGAAAAGCGTCTCTCCGACAAGGTCTCGATGTGTAACTACTGGGCCAACCGCCTATGCTGCGAGGCCGCCGACCGGGCGATGCAGATCCACGGCGGCATCGGCTATTCGCGCCACAAGCCGTTCGAGCACATCTATCGCCACCACCGCCGCTATCGCATCACCGAGGGCAGCGAGGAGATCCAGATGCGCAAGGTCGCCGCCTGGCTGTTCGGTTACATGGGTCCGCGCAAGGCCGCCTTCGCCCAAGAGTGAGATGGGGAGATGGACAAGGTTTAACCTGTCACCCTCTCGCGTGTAGCAGTAGGCTCGCTATCTAACAGCGATACGCGAGCATACATGTTCGCAGAGGGAGACCACCTTGATGAACCGTCTGGCTCGTAACGCCGCGCGCGTGGCCCTGATCGTCGCCATCCCCGCGACGCTGGCCGGCTGCGGGATCAACACCATCCCCACCCAGGACGAAGCCACCAAGGCCGCCTGGGCCGAGGTGCAGAACCAGTACCAGCGCCGCGCCGACCTGATCCCGAACCTGGTCGCGACCGTGAAGGGCTACGCGACTCAGGAAAAGAGCGTTCTGGTCGAGGTGACGCAAGCCCGCGCCAGCGCCACCCAGGTCAAGGTCGACGCCTCGACCATCGCCGACCCGGCCCAGTTCCAGCAGTACGCCGCCGCCCAGGACAAGCTGTCGGGCGTGCTGGGCCGCCTGATGATGATCCAGGAGCAGTATCCGGACCTGAAGTCGAACCAGAACTTCCTGGCCCTGCAGAGCCAGCTGGAGGGCACCGAGAACCGCATCACCATCGCGCGCCGCGACTACAATTCGGCGGCCCAGACCTACAACACCACTCTACGGACCTTCCCCAGCGTGTTCTGGGCCAAGACCATGTACAGCGGCCAGAAGCCGGCCCAGCTGTTCCAGGCCACGGCCGCCGCGCAAAGCGCTCCGACGGTGGACTTCTCCAGCCCGCCGACGGCCACGCCGCCGAAGGTCAACTGAGTTGCAACTCGCCCTGCCTTGGGCGCGGGCAAGCGTGAGGACGTGGCTGCTGGCCCTGGCGGTCGTGCTCTTCGCCCTCCCCGCCTTCGCCGCGCCGAAGTTCCCGCCCCTGACCGGGCGGGTGGTCGATGACGCCCAGATCCTGTCGCCGCAGGTCGAGCAGGACCTGACGAGCAAGCTGGAAACCCTCGAGACCACGACCGGCCGCCAGCTGGTCGTGGCCACGATCCCCAGCCTCGACGGCTATCCGATCGAGGACTACGGCTACCAGCTGGGCCGGACCTGGGGCATCGGCGAAAAGGGCAAGAACACCGGCGTGATCCTGCTGGTCGCGCCCAACGACCGGAAGGTGCGGATCGAGGTCGGCTACGGCCTTGAGCCTGTCCTGACCGACGCCCTCTCCAGCGTCATCATCCAGAGCGCCATCCTGCCGAAGTTCCGCGACGGCGACATGCAGGCCGGCATCGTCGACGGGACCAACGCCCTGGTCGAGCAGCTCAGCCTGCCCGCCGACCAGGCCAAGGTCCGCATCGAACAGGCCAGCCAACCCGAGCGCCAGAAGGCCAAGGGCTCGCCGTTCGTCGGCCTGTTCATCGCCTTCTTCCTGATCGTGCTGTTCTCGAACCTGTTCCGAGGCCGTCGCGGCCGCAGCGGCCTGGGCTCGGCCCTACCGTGGATCATCCTGGGC
>JAEXJH010000209.1 GCA_023445955.1 Pseudomonadota bacterium | reverse complement strand
GCACAGGTTGAAGGTCAGCTGGAACAGCACCACGCCGCCCACCAGCGCCAGCGGCGTGCGAGCGTGCATGATCGCCAGATAGGCCAGCGAGGCGCCGATCGCCCCGATCACCATCCAGGGCCGCCGGCGGCCGAAGCGCGAGGTGGTGCGGTCGCTGATCGCCCCGGCCAGCAGGTTGGCGATGCTGGCGGCGATGGCGCCGTAGAAGGCGACCTGGCTGAGCACCACCGCCTTGGAGGCCGCGTCGATCGACTCGGCCTTCAGCGGCAGCAAGACTTGCAGCAGGGGCTGGAACGAAACGAAGGCCCCGATCTGGGCCAGGGTGTAGGCGGCGATGAAGTTCGCGCGCACCGGCTCCTTGGGCCGGGCTCCATCATCAAGCCGCACTCTACGCATCTCCCCTATTCGCGATCTGACGTCGCTTAGAGGCGCACAGTGGCCGCGCGCCCCTTATGAGACAAGGGGGTGTTTCCTTATCGCCTGGGGACGCTCTAGGTTGGCTTCGATGAACATGAGTCAGAACAGCGTCGGGACGGTCTGATGGCTTCGGTGACGATCTACGACGTCGCCGCGAAGGCGGGCGTCTCGATCAAGACCGTTTCGCGGGTGATGAACAAGGAGCCGAACGTCCGGCCCGCCATGCGCGACCGCGTGCTGGAGGCGGCCGGCGAGCTCGGCTACAGCCCCAATCTGTCGGCGCGCAGCCTGGCCGGTTCGCGCTCGTTCGTGATCGCCGTCTTCGTCGACGCGGCCCTGACCATCGACCACTGGCAGAGCGAGCGCGGCGCCGACTACCTGTCCCGCATCCAGCTGGGCGCGACCCTGGTCTGCCGCGAGGCCGGCTATCACCTGCTGATCGAGCTGATCGACAACGACGGTCCGAACGTGCGCCAGGACGTGGCCGCCTTCATCGCCGCGCTGAAGCCCGACGGCGTAATCCTCACCCCGCCCTCGTCCGACACTCCCGGCGTGCTGGAGATCCTGGACAAGACCGGCACCCCCTATGTCCGGGTCGGTCCGGAAAAGGCCGAGGGCCTGGGGCCGCGGGTGCACATGGACGACGTCGCCGCCGCCAGCGAGATGACCCGGCACCTGGCCGACCTGGGCCACAAGCGGATCGGCTTCATCATCGGCGAGCCCCGCTACGGCGCCAGCCAGGCGCGTCGCCAAGGCTATCTGGACGCGATGAAGGCGCGAGGCCTGTTCGTGGTCGACGGCTGGGTGCGCCAGGGCGACTTCACGTTCCAGTCGGGACTGGAGCAGGCCAAGGCGCTGCTGGCCCTGCCCGAGCGCCCGACGGCGATCTTCGCCAGCAATGACGACATGGCCCTGGGCTGCATTGCGGCGATCGCCGAGGCCGGACTGATGACGCCCGGCGACGTGTCGGTGGCGGGCTTCGACGACAGCCCCAGCTCACGCTTCAGCCGCCCGCAGCTGACGACCGTGCGGCAGCCGGTGGCGGAGATGTCTTCGGTGGCGGCCAAGCTGCTGATCGCCCGGGCCCGGAGCAACGACCCGCCCGAACGGCCGGTGGACGAGCTCCTGCCGTTCGAACTGATCCACCGCGCCTCGACGGCCCCGCCGCCGAGGTAGTCTTTACCGCCCCGGGCGAGCAAACGCCGCGACGCGGGCGCGGGCGGCGTGGACCGGATTTTCGGCCGGCTGCGGACGCTGGGTCGGCTGGAAGCTCTGTTGCTGGCCGCCCAGGCGGAAGGCGCCGACGCGGTTCGACAGGTCCGCGGCCTCGACACGCAGCGCATGCGTGGCTTCGGTCGATTGCGAGACCATGGCGGCGTTGCGCTGGGTCACCTGATCCAGTTGGTTCACGGCCGCATTGACCTGACCCAGGGCCGTGGCCTGTTCGCTGGCCGAGGCGGCGATGGCGTTGACCAGTTCGTCAATGCCGCCGACCTTCTCGTGGATGCCGCGCAGGGCCTCGCCCGTCTGGCCGACGAGGTCGACGCCTTCGCTGACCTGGCGGCTGGATTCGGTGATCAGCGACTTGATCTCGCTGGCGGCCTGCGACGAGCGCTGGGCCAGGGCCCGAACTTCCTGCGCCACGACGGCGAAGCCCTTGCCGCTGTCGCCGGCGCGCGCGGCTTCGACGCCGGCGTTCAGGGCCAGGAGGTTCGTCTGGAACGCGATCTCGTCGATCATGCCCAGGATCTGGTTCACCTGCGAGGACTGGGCCTCGATCTTGGTCATGGCCTCGGCGGCGCGGGTGACGATGTCGCCCGAGCGTTCGGCCTCGGTCGAGGCTTCGCTGACGCGCGAGGAGACCTCGCGGGCGCTCTTGGCGGTCTTGCCGACG
Organism: Pseudomonadota bacterium; assembly: GCA_023445955.1. GTDB lineage: Bacteria > Pseudomonadota > Alphaproteobacteria > Caulobacterales > Caulobacteraceae > Caulobacter. The sequence goes on along the minus strand of JAEXJH010000209.1, from coordinate 10,966 downwards.
GCGCTGGTCAGCTGTTCGACGGCGGCGGCCGTCTGCTCCAGCGTGGCGGCCTGCTGTTCCGTGCGCTGCGACAGGTCCTCGGCGCTGCGGGCGATGTCGTCCGCGCCCGAGCGGATGCCGCCGGCCGAGTGCTCGACCGAGCGCATAGCCTCGCCCAGCGCGCCGGCCGCCCGTTCGAAGTCGACCTTCAGGCTCTGGAATTCAGGAGCCAGATCGCCTTCGACGCGGGCCGAAAGATCGCCGGAAGCCAGACGCGAGAGGGCCTCGCCGATCGCCTTCACGGCCTGGGCCTGAGCGTGCTCGGCGGCCTCGCGCTCGGCTTCCAGGGCTTCGCGCTCTTCTTCCAGCAGGGATAGGTAGCTGGAGACGGCCAGCTCCATGTCCAGGAACACGGCCTTGGTCAGGGCCGACAGGCCGTCGGCCAGCTCGGCGTCCGACTTGGCGGCGTTGCTGAACAGGCCCTTGGCGCGCTTGGCGACGACTGCACGCATCAGCTCCTCGGCCACCAGGGCGTAGCCGCCGATGTACCATTGCGGCTTCAGGTCGGCGTCGACGTGGGCGCGACCGATCCGCTCGACGTCCTTGACGTAGGCGTCGCCATAGTCGGCCTGGGCGATGCGGCGCCAGTGCGCGGCCTGGGCCCGCTCGGCGCCGGCCATGTGCGCGTCGTCACGGAACTTGCCGCGCGTCTCAGGGAAGGTTCGGACCTGGTTGTAGAACTTGCCGAGCGCGCCGGTGATCTCGGCGTCGATCAGGGGCTTCAGCGCCCGCAGCGCCGAGCGCGAGCGCTCGTCGAACCGCATGAAGGCCATCCGCTGATCAAGCTTGGCGTGCGCGCTCATGCGTTCGTACTCCGGTCCGACGGTAAGATTTCGTTGACCATGTTCGTGACGGGAATCCATTAACCAAGACTGAAGACCAGCCCCCTGCGCGCTCCCGTCGCACCACAATGTCGAGACGCGTTTTTCAGAGCGCGGAGCGTTATCCAGCAACAAGCTGCGCCTTGGCGCGTTTTGGGCTTGTCAGGTCCACGGCAGGGCTTGGATATAACCAGGAAACGAGCCCCTTAGGACTTCATGGCGTTACCCGCGGACTTCACCTTGACCGAACAGGCTGGCCGCACGACGGCCGTGCTGACGGGGGACTGGACCGCTCGGGGGCTGTTCGACGCAGGCCTGCGCCTGGACGACGCTCTTTCCGACAAGCACGACCTCGACATGGATCTGACGGGCGTCAACCGCTGCGACACCGCCGGCGCCTATGCGATTCTCCGCGCCTCGGGTGAAAACCTCGAGCCGCAGAACGTCCAGGCCCGCCGCGAGGTGCTGCGCCTGCTGGAACTGGTCCGCGCCGCCATCCAGGTCGAGCCCGAGCCGACGATCCGCCCCGGCGGCTTCCACGCCTTGCTGGAACGGATCGGCCGCGGCGTCTTCGGTCTGTTCCAGGACGGCTACGGCACCATGGTGTTCCTGGGGCACCTGCTGGTCGCCGTCGGCCGCTGCATCGCCGACCCGCGCCGCATCCGCTGGGCGCCGGTCATCGCGCTGTGCGAACGCGCGGGCCTGGACGCCATGCCGATCGTGGCGGTCACGACCTTCTTCATCGGCGCGGTGGTGGCCCTGCTGGGCGCCAACATGCTCACCGACTTCGGCGCGCAGGTCTATTCGGTCGAGCTGATCGGCATCTCGGTCATGCGCGAGTTCAACATCCTGATCACCGCCATCCTGCTGGCCGGCCGCTCGGCCTCCAGCTTCGCCGCCGAGATCGGCTCGATGAAGATGAACCAGGAGATCGACGCCATGCAGGTCATGGGCGTGGACCCGTATGAGGCGCTGGTGCTGCCGCGCTTCGCCGCCCTGCTCTTCACCATTCCGCTGCTGGTCTTCGTGGCGACGATCGCCGGCCTGGCTGGCGGCATTCTGGTGGTCTGGGTCGTCCTGGACCTGTCGCCAACCTTCTTCCTGCAACGCATCATCGACTTTGTCGGGGCCACCCACTTCTGGATCGGCATGTCCAAGGCGCCGGTCATGGCCGCCGTCATCGCCGCCATCGGCTGCCGCCAGGGCATGGAGGTCGGCAACGACGTCGAGTCGCTGGGCCGACGCGTGACGGCCTCGGTGGTGCACGCCATCTTCGCCATCATCCTGATCGATGCGGTCTTCGCCCTGGTCTACATGGAGCTGGACATTTGACCCGCGCTCCCATGACCAAGAAAGCCCTCGCGGCCCAGGCACCTCCCCCGCCTGCGGTGGACAACGCCGAGGCCGAGAAGCATCCGATCGACGTGCGGGGCCTGGTTTCCTGTTTCGGCGACAACCTGATCCACGATGGCCTGGACCTCAGCGTCGAGCGCGGCGAAGTGCTGGGCGTGGTCGGCGGCTCGGGCACCGGCAAGTCGGTGCTCCTGAACACCATCATCGGCCTGAAGACGCCCGACGGCGGCCAAGTGCGGCTGTTCGGCGGCGACATGCGGGTGGCTTCCCGCCGCCGCTGGTCGTCGGTCGAGCGCCGCTGGGGGGTCCTCTTCCAGCAAGGCGCGCTGTTCTCGAACCTGACGGTGCGCGAGAACGTCTCCGCGCCGCTCTACGAACACACCAAGCTGCCGCGCCGCGAGGTCGAGGCGATCGCCGACCTGAAGATCGCCATGGTCGGCCTGCCCGCCCGCGCCGCGACCTTGAAGCCGGCCGAGCTGTCGGGCGGCATGCGCAAGCGCGCCGGCCTGGCCCGAGCTCTCGCCATGGACCCCGAGCTGCTGTTCCTGGACGAGCCGACGGCCGGCCTGGACCCGATCGCGGCCGAGGCCTTCGACGCCCTGATCAAGGACCTGTCGGACAGCCTGGACCTGACGGTGTTCATGATCACCCACGACCTGGACAGCCTCTACGCCATCACCGACCGCGTCGCCGTCCTGGCCGACAAGAAAGTCGTCGCGGTGGCGCCCGTTCGCGAACTCGAGCGTTCGGATCATCCCTGGATCAAGCAATACTTCCTGGGCCCCCGGGGTCGCGCCGCAGCGACACCTGAGGATCCGGCCGAGGCAAGGACGGACTTCTGATGGAAAGAAACGCCAACTACGCCCTGGTCGGGGCCATATCGCTGGCCCTGTTCATGGGCTTGGTGATCTTCGTCGTCTGGCTGGCCAAGCTCAGCTTCAGCAAGGACTACGACCTGTACGACATCCTGTTCATCGGTCCGGTGCGGGGTCTGTCGACGGGCGGCGAAGTGCACTTCAACGGCATCAAGGTCGGCGAGGTCAGCCGCATCGAGCTGGACAAGACCGACCCGAACCGCGTCATCGCCCGCGTGCGCATGACCTCTGACGTACCGGTCAAGGTCGACAGTTACGCCACGCTGGAGCCGCAGGGCATCACGGGCGTCAACTACGTCCAGATCACCGCCGGCTCGCCGAACAAGGAGCTGCTGAAGGACACCGTCAAGAACGGCAAGGTCCCGGTCCTGCGCAGCCAGCGCAGCGCCCTGTCCGACTTGCTGGAAGGCGGCGGTACGGTGCTGACCCGCACGATCGAGGCGCTGGACCGCGTCAACCGCGTGCTGTCCGACAAGAACATTAAGACCTTCAGCGCCTCGCTCAGCGACGTGCAGGCGGTCACCGCCGAGCTGCGCGAGCGCAAGGAGATCATCGCCGACGCCCAGAAGGCGCTGCAGAGCATCGACGCGACCGCTCAGTCGATCACCAACCTGGCCAACAGCGCCAACGGCCTGGTCGATGGCGACGCCAAGCGCACCCTGAAGGAGGCCGGCGACGCCGCCGCCGAACTGAAGGCCGCCGCCAAGGACGCCCGCTCGATGGTCAGCAAGCTGGAAGGTCCCACCAGCGACTTCGCCAGCACCGGCCTGCCGCAACTGTCGGCGGCCATCGTCACCCTGCAGTCGGCCGCCGAGTCCCTGGACCGCCTGGTCGGCGACGTCGAACAAAATCCCCGTGGCCTGGTCGGCAAGGCGCCGGCCAAGGAAGTGGAGGTCAAGCCGTGAGCCCGATGATCCGCAATATCGCCCGAGGCCTGACCGTCGCGACCCTGGCCGTCGCCCTCTCCGGCTGCATCAGCGTCTTCCCCAAGACCAAGCCGGCGTCGATGTATCGCTTCGGCGACGCCGACGTCACCGCGACCAAGGGGCCGCCCGGCGCCATGTTCGGCGTGCTGAAGGCGCCCTCGGCCTTCACCCGCGCCGCGGCCGGCGACCGCATCCTGACCGTGACCAATGGAGAGGTCGCCTATGTCGCCGGCGCTCGCTGGGTCTCGCCAGCCTTCGTGCTGTTCGAGGAAGCCACCGCGCGCGCCTTCGACAACGATCCGGGCCGCGCGCGCCTGATCGGTCGTGGCGAGGTGGCCAAGGCCGACCTGGTGCTGCGCCTGGAAGTGCGGACCTTCGAGGCCGACTATCTCGATGGTCCCAAGGCCGCGCCGCAGGTGGTGGTGCGCGTGCGCGCCGTCCTGAACCGCAACAGCGACCGCGCCCTGGTCGGCGACCAGATCTTCGAAGCCAAGGTGAAAGCCGCCGACAACCGTGTCTCGGCCATCGTGCCGGCCTATGACCAGGCGGTGTCGAAGGTGCTGGGCGACATCGTGGGCTGGGTCAACGCCGCGGGTGCGGGCGTCAAGAACTAAAGGGCTTCCAACGGTTCCGTCACCGGGCCGTAGCCGGCGTCAGGCTGGATCCTCAGGACTGCGCCGTCGACCCAGGGCTCGACGGTGACCAGTTCTCGCATCTCCGCCCGCGCCACGGCGTCGGCCGGGTTGGCGCTCTCGGCCAGCAGTTGCAGGTTCATCCGCGTGGGGAAGATTACCTTGCGCTGACCCGAAGCGGCCAGGTCCAGCGCCAGGCTCGGCGCGATCCATTCGGCGTCGACCGCCTCGTGGCCGTCGCAGATGGCCTGCTGCGCCAGCGGCGCGTGGGCGACGTAGAACCAGGTGTCGAACCGCTTGGGCATCAGCTTGGGCGTGATCCAGCGGGCGAACACCGTCAGGGCCGAGAGGTCCAGCTTCAGCCCCAGATCCTCGACCACGTCGAGGAAGGCGACCTTGTCCTGCGCCACCGCGTCCCGAACGTCCTTGGCCGCCTCGCCGGCATAGAAGGCCCCGTCGCGATCGCGGGCCAGCAGCACGCCGGCCTCTTCATAAGCCTCGCGGATCGCGGCGATGCGCAGGGCCACGCCGTCCTGCCCCACCTCGTCGAAACCGATCGCCAGCTCGCGCCAGCGCGGGTCGCTGTCGCCCTGATGACTCTTGCCGCCCGGGAACACCAAGGCCCCGGCGGCGAAGTCGATCTGGTGATGCCGCTTGACCATCAGCACCTCGAACGAAGGCGCGTCTCGAAGCAGCAGTACGGTGGCGGCGAGACGGATCTCGCCCTGCGAAGAGTCGGACATGCGGGAAGTCTGGCGCCGCCGGACGGGCTTGCCCAGACTTCTTTCGAACAGTTGTTAGGCCGCGCCCTGGTCCTTGACGCGATCTGCGCGGCGGCGATTGGCGCTGCGGTCCATGCGCTCCGTCAGGTACTCGCTGTCCTCGCGCGAGACCGTGTGGGACGAGGTCAGGAAGCGCTGGATCATGTGCTCCTGGAAGCGCTCGCGATCATTGGCGCCGCCGTCGAACTCCAGGCTGTGGAAGGCGTCGACACCCGCGCGGAAGGCCGAGTAGAGCCGCGGCGGCAGGCCGGCCCGCTCGCAGATCGCCTTCAGGCCCAGCGGACCCGCGTCGTGGATCATCAGCCAGGTGCGGTGGTGCGGCACGCCGGCCAGTTCGGCCACGGCCCACTCGAAGAAGGTCATGTGGCCATGGGCCAGGGCGCGCAGGATCAGCGACGGCGACAGGCGGCCGACCTTGTTCAGGTGGGCGACGAAGGCCTTCGGGTCGGCGGCGCGGCCGGCCTGGTCCACGAGGTCGATCGTGGCCCGTTCCTTGGCGCCGACGATCAGCTCCATGGTCCGCTCGGCCGACAGGGCGTGGCTCGAGAGGATGTGGTCGCGCAGTTGCTCGCCAACCATGTCGATCAGGCGCTCGCTGATCGCCAGCGGCAGGGCCGTACGGTAGGCGACGGCCTGCAGCACCTGTTCGGACTTGGCGAAACGATCCAGGGCCTTCTGCAGCGCCACTTCCGAGAAGCGGGCGTTGTCGTTGGCGCAGGCCGTGGCGACCACGTCCTCGTCGCCCTGCTCGACCAGTATGGTGGTGATGCGGCTGGACAGCTTCGGACGCTTGGCCACCGCCTTCTGGCGCACCGAACCGCCGACGCGGACGATCTCAGCCAGATCGGTGTCGGTGAACACCGGCGAGAAGCTGATGATCGGCAGGCTGACGCTCTCGACGTCGCGGGCCAGGCGATTGGCGACGTCCGGCGGCAAGGCCATGGAATTCTTGAGCGTGACCGCCATGGCCCGACGGACCAGCTCGGCGGCGTCGGCCGCCATGACCCGCAGGATCTCGTGCGCGACCGTGCGCTCTTCCTCGCTCAGCGCGCCACGATCGATCGTGCGGCACAGCTTGTGCGCGGCCAGCGCCCGCTCGTCAGGCGTCGCGCCCTTCACGAGCATGCGGATGTCGGTATCGGTGAGTGCAGCGCGCGTGGTGGCCATGGTTCGCCTGCCGGGGACGTAGGAAGCTTGGAGTCGCATCCTCGACGGTTAGGCTTAATGATTGTTTGAACTTTGTACCTGTGGATTAACGATACCCCGTAACCGGGTACAAACCACACTCCCCTAGGGTGCGCGCTCAGTCATGAGGAGCGCGACCTTGCTCGCCGAGCGCCGCCCAAGAGATATCAGTACGGACGGCGCCCACCTGGCCAAGGCCCTGGACGCTCAGGCCGCGCTATTGCCTTACGCGCTTGGGGTTTTCGCGATCAGCCTGCCGCTGTTTGTGTGGATCGGGTCGTTCGCCGCCAACCGCGCCTGGATGACCGCCAGCTTCGCGGTGTTCGCGATCAACTGGGGCGCCTTCTACGCGGTGGTGAACTGGTTGCGCGACGAAGCGTCGCAAGATCTTAACCGTCGCGCCCGCGTCCACGTGATCGGCGGTGTGCTCTGGGCCCTGGCCGCCGTGCAGATCTCGATCTTCGCCCAGGGCGCCGGAGCCGCGCGCGAGCCCCTGCTGCTGATGGCCACGGCCGGCGCGGTGCTGTGCGCCTTCTTCGCCGCGCCCTACATGGTGAGCCTGCTGATCGTCGCGCCGATCGCGGCGGCCGGCCCGCTGATCGTCTCCTTCTCCTCGGACCGCCAGCTGGGCGAGCTGACCTGGGGCGCCACCGCCCTGGCGCTGACCCTGGCCCTGATCCTGAACCGCATGTTCCGGCGCCAGCACGACCTGATGGTTCAACACGAGCACATGGTCGACGAGCGCCTGCGGGTGCTGGAGGCCGCCGAGCGCACCGCCCGCAGCAAGTCCGACATCGTCGCGACCCTCAGCCACGAAATCCGCAACGGCCTGACCGGCGTCACCCACGTGCTGGCCGCCGCCGCCGGCAAGGGCGGCCGCGCCGCGCCGTCGCGCGAGCAGCTCAACGCCGCCCTCGACGCGGCCCAGGACCTGATCGCGGTGCTGAACGCCACGCTCGACAGCGAGACCGCCGAGTCCGGTCGCCTCAGCGTCGAGGCCCAGCCGTTCGACCCGGTCCGCCTTGTCCAAGACCTGGCCTTGCTGGACAAGCCGCACGCCGCCGCCAAGGGGCTGGCGCTGGCCGTCCATATCGACCCGCTGCTGCGCGGCCGCGACAAGGGCGCGACCGTCGCCGACGCCCTGCGCACCCGCCAGATCATCGCCAACCTGCTGGGCAATGCGGTCAAGTACACCGTGCGCGGCCGCATCGAGGTCCGCCTGGAGCTGCGCGAGGGCCATATCGCCATCGAGGTCGCCGACACCGGCCCTGGCCTTTCGGTCGAAGAGATCGAGCAGGCCTTCGAACCCTTCCGACGCGTCGAGCGCACCGGCGCCGGCGTCAACGGCGCGGGCCTGGGCCTGTCTCTCTCGCGCCAGCTGGCCCGCCTGATGGGCGGCGCCCTGGAGGCGCGAAGCGCCGTGGGCGTCGGCAGCTGCTTCACCCTGACCCTGCCCTTCGACCTAGCCGCCGAGTGCGAGCTCGATACGCAGGAAATGGAGGCGGCGGTCGCCGAGACCTCGGGCGCGCCGCGCGCCATGCGCATCCTGATCGCCGAGGACGACGCCCTGAACGCGGCCATGCTGCGCGCCATCCTGGAGCAGCTGGGCCACCAGGTGGTCCACGCCCAGAACGGCCGCCGCGCCGCCGATCTGGCCAAGATCGCCGAGTTCGACATGCTGATGCTGGACCACCGCATGCCGGTGATGGACGGCCCCGCCGCCACCGTCAGCCTGCGTGGGAGCGACGGCCCCAACCGCTACGCCCCGATCGTCGCCATCATCGACGGCGACGGCGAGGAGGCGACCGAATTCCTGGATGCCGGCGCCGACATTCTACTGCGCAAGCCGGTCAGCGTGGCGGGCGTCGCACGCGCCCTGGCCGACGCGGCCGCCCTGGATCGCAACAGCGCTCGCGCCGCCGCCTGAGCTTAAGTTTGACATGTCGGCCCGACCGGCGAGAATGGCGCATGTTCTCGCGCCCGACCTTCCGGCGTTTTCGCCATCACGGCGGTAGCCTGCTCGCAGGCTCCTAGCCCCGAACCGTCCGCGCACCTGCTGCGGGCGTTCGGGGCGAACATCACTCCCACGATCCTCTGACGGCCCGCCGCGAGCGCGCCGTCGCGTCTTCACATCTCATACCGCCAGGAACTTTTCATGCCCTCGCAAGAGGACGCGTTCGCGCGTCCGCGTATCATCATGGCCGAGACCGAGGTCGACCGCCTATCCACCCTGGCCCTGCAGATGGAGTCCGCCGCGCCCTTGGCGGCCGACATGCTGCTGCGCGAGATCGACCGCGCCGAGGTCCGCCCTGACGCCGACATGCCAAACGACGTCGTCCGCATGCGCTCCACCGTCCGGTTCGAGGACGACGCCCACGGCGCGGCCCGCTCGGTGTTGCTGGTCTATCCCAAGGAGGCCGATATTGAGGCCGGCAAGATCTCGGTGCTCTCGCTGGTCGGCGCAGGCTTGATCGGTTTAGCCGTCGGCCAGTCGATCCAGTGGCCCGATCGCGACGGCCACGAGCGGGCGCTGCGCATCCTCAAGGTCGAGCCGCCCGGCCAGATCCTGTTCTGACCAGTCCTCTTGTGAATGGAGGGCTTGCCGCCAGGTAAGCCTTTCCAATCCCCGCCCCGGTCCGCACACTCTCCGGCAACGAGAAAAAGGGAGAGAGCGATGCTGGAAGGCCTGCGCGTCGTCGAACTGGCGACCTATATCGCCGCCCCCGGCGCGGCTGGGATCATGGCCGACTGGGGCGCCGAGGTGATCAAGGTCGAGTCGCCCGAAGGCGATCCGATGCGGCGGTTCTTCGACACCATCGGCTCGGACCAGGACGCCAATCCGATCTTCGAGCTCGACAATCGCGGCAAGAAGGCTGTGGTGCTGGATATCCGCAGCGACCTCGGACGCGACGCCCTGAAGGCCCTGGCCGCCACCGCCGACATCTTCCTGACCAATGTCCGCCCCGCCGCCCTGGCCCGCGCCGGGGTCGACTACGAGGCGCTGAAGGCCATCAATCCGCGCCTGATCTATTGCAGCCTGACGGGCTATGGCCTGACCGGGCCGGACCGCGACAAGCCCGGCATGGACGTGGCGGCCTTCTGGTCGCGCGCCGGCGTCGGGTCGATCACCGCGCCGAAGGGGACCGAGCCTTTCCCGATCCGGACCGGCATGGGCGACCACGTCACGTCCTTGGCCACCGTATCGGCGATCTTGGCGGCCGTGCACGAGCGCACGGTCACCGGCGTCGGGCGGCTGGTCGAGACCTCGCTGCTGCGCACCGGCGTCTATGCGATCGGTTCGGACATGGCCATCCAGCTGCGCTTCGGAAAACTGGCCTCCACCCGAGGCCGGCGCGAGGCGCTGCAGCCGCTGGCCAATTTCTACAAGACCGCCGACGGCCGCTGGATCTGTCTGTTGCCGCGCCAGGGTTCGGTCGACTGGCCGCGCATCGCCGCCGCCGCCGGTCGGCCCGAGCTGGTCGACGATCCCCGCTTCGCCAACGCCAAGGCTCGCCGCGAGAATGGCCAGGCGTTGGTCGACATCTTGGATGAGGCTTTCGGGGCCATGGCCTATGAAGACGCCGCCGACGCGCTGGACGCCGGCGACATCACCTGGGCGCCGTACCAGACTCCGCGCGAGCTGGCCGTGGACGCCCAGGCTGAGGCGGCGGGCTGCTTCGTCGACACCCCTGACGGCGCGGGCGGCACGTTCAAGGCTCCAGCGGCTCCGGCCCGCTTTCCGGGCGCAGAGGATGGCCCACGCGGACCCGCGCCAAAGCTGGGCGCGGATACCGAGACGGTGTTCATGGAACTGGGCTGGTCGGAAGATCAGGTCGCCGAGCTGACCAAGGTCAGCGCTGCTTGACCTTGTCGTTGGCGTCGGCCAGCACGCGCAGCATCTCGGCCGAGAACATCGAGCTGGCCAGGCGCTGACCGCCGCCCATGCTGGAGCTGTCCGAGCCGCCAAACGGATTGCCGACATCCTGCGAGCCGCGCAGAATCAGGTCGACCATCGCCTCCTGCTGGCGGATGCGCTCCAGGCGGCGCCCGCCGGCATATTGCATGAAGCCCTGGTCGCCCTCGGGCAGCTTGACGGTGCCGGGCTGCTCGGTGACGCGGGTGGCGCCGCCGGTCTTGGTCAGGTTGGCGTAGACCTCGCCCACCGTGGCGGCGCGGCCGTCCTTGTAGAAGATCGACTTGTTGGCCTGGGCCGCGTCCGGGAACATCGCCGCGGCGCTGGCGCCGGGCGACGCGGTCGCGGCCTGGATCAGGCGGGCCGAACCGGCCGGACCCAGGAAGTGGGCGGCATAGAGCTCCCCCGCCGTGCGGTGACGCCCCCCCCCGCCCCCCCGG
>JAEXJH010000208.1 GCA_023445955.1 Pseudomonadota bacterium | reverse complement strand
AACCGAGAGGGCCGATTTTTGAGACGCCGGACGCGACTCGCTTCGCTATACAAGTTCTGAGAGCGACGAGGCGCTCTCGTCACGGCGGGTTCGCCCAGGCATGGAAGCGCTGGATCGGGAAGGCTTGGGCGCCAGACACCAGATGGGCTTGCGACGCGTCAGTTCGGTGCGCGGCCGGCTGGTGCTTCTGACCGTCAGCCTGCTGGTCCCCGCCCTGCTGTCGATGGGTTTCCTGCTGGCCAGCGCCGATCGCGACGCGCGCGGGCAGCTCTATCAGCAGCTGGTCACCACCGCCCGCGCCCTGAACGGCGCGGTGGACCGCCAGGCGGCGGTGGGCGTCTCGGTGGCCGAGACCCTGGCCACCGACCAGGCCTTGATCAACGGCGACTGGGCCGCCTTCCACGCCCGCGCCCGCCGGGCCATGGCGCGCCGCGCCGGCTGGATCGTCATCGCCGACGCCGACGGCCAGCAGGTGGTCAATACGCTGCGGCCCTACGGCGAGCCCCTGCCCCGGATCAAGCGCACCCGCGAAGAGGCCACCGCCTATTCGGCCGGGCGCAGCAAGGTTTCGGACCTGCTGTCGGGTCCTGTGGCCGGCAAGCCGGTGATCACTGTCGGCGCGCCGATCATGGTCAAGGGCAAGTTCTACGTCCTGTCCTATGTGGTCGACGCCTCGTCGTTCACTTCGGTGTTCCGCCAGCAGCGGGTGCCCGACCGCTGGGTCGCCACCCTGCTGGACAATCATCGCCACGTGATCGCCCGCTCGCGCCAGAACGAGAGGTTCACCGGCCGCATCGCCTCCAAGGACATGGAGGAGAACCTCAAGCACTCGACCGAGGGCGTCAGCAAGAGCGTCTCCCTGGAAGGCGTGCCGACCATGGTCGCCTACACCCGCTCGCCCCAGACCGGCTGGACGCTGGTGGTGGCCGTGCCGCGCGAGGACCTGACCAGCACGGTCAACCGGGCCGTCACGGTGGGCACGGGCGTCTTCCTGCTGCTGCTGGTGCTGGGCATCGCGCTATCGCTGATCTATTCGCGCCGCATCAACGACGAGATGAGCCGCCTGGTGACAGACGCCAACGCCATCGGCCGCGGCGAGACCCTGCCGCCCGCCGCTCCTGACGGCCTGGAAGAGATCGCCGCCGTCCACGCCGCCCTGCGCGAGGCCTCCCGCGAGCTGAAGACCCGCGAGGACCGCCAGGGGGTGATGATCAACGAGCTGAACCACCGGGTGAAGAACACCCTGGCCACGGTCCAGGCCCTGGCCCGCCAGACCTTCGCCAAGTCGCCCGGCGCGCCGGTCGAGGTGTTCACCGACCGGCTGATCGCCCTGTCCGGCGCCCACGACCTGCTGACCCGCACCGGCTGGCGAGAGGCCGACATGGCCGCCCTGGTCGACGCCAGCCTGGGCGCCCACGTCGGGCGCGTCGATCGCGCCGGCCCCGAGGTCGCCCTGGCTCCGCACACGGCGGTGGGGCTATCGATGGTGTTCCACGAACTGGCCACCAACAGCGCCAAGTACGGCGCGCTGTCGACGCCGACGGGCCGGGTCGAGCTGACCTGGAAGCGCGACGCCGTGACCGACAACCTGGTCTTCACCTGGCGCGATGTCGGCGGCCCGCCGGTCACGCCGCCCAGCGCGCCCGGCTTCGGCACCCGCCTGATCGAAAGCTCCATCCGCCGCGAGCAGAAGGGCCAGGCCAAGTTCGACTTCCGCCCCGACGGCCTGGTGTTCGAGGCCAGCCTGCCGCTGCCCGAGCAGGTCCGGTGGAGCAACCAGTTCTGATGGACCTGGCTCACGCCCTGCCGGGGCCGCTGGCCGAGCGGATCGAAGGCTGGGCGCGGGGACGTGAAGGCCCCCTGGTGGTCGGGATCTGCGGGCCGCAGGGCTCGGGCAAGTCGACCCTGGCGGCGCGGCTGGAGGCCCTGCTGACGGCGCGCGGCCTGAAGGTCGCGGTGCTGTCGATCGACGACCTGTACCTGACGCGGGCCGAGCGTCTGGTGTTGGCCGAGACGATCCATCCGCTGCTGGCCACGCGCGGCGTTCCGGGCACGCACGACATCGCGCTGGGCCTTGCCGCCCTCGACGCCCTGGCGCGGCCCGGCGCGGTGGCCCTGCCCCGCTTCGACAAGGCCGCCGACGATCGTGCGCCGGAGGCTGACTGGCCGGTGTTCGCAGGCCCCGCCGACGTGGTGCTGCTGGAAGGCTGGTGCGTCGGCGCGCGGCCCCAGCCGGGGGAAGCCCTGGCGGCGCCGATCAACGCCCTGGAGCGCGACGAGGACCCGGACGGGACGTGGCGCGGCTATGCCAACACGGCGCTGGCCGGGCCTTATGCGAACCTGTTCGGTCGGCTGGACCGGCTTGTGCTCCTGCTGGCCCCGGACTTTTCGGTGGTCCGGGCCTGGCGTGGCGAGCAGGAGGCCCGACTGCGCGAGCGCCTCACCGATCCGGGCCTGACCATGGACGACGCGGCGCTGGACCGCTTCGTGGCGCATTACGAGCGGCTGACGCGCTGGATCGCGGAGGACCTGCCGGAAGCGGCGGATGTGGTGGTGCGGCTGGATGAGATGCGGCGGCCGGTTGGAGCCTAGCGCCCCCTCCGTCTCGCTGCGTATCCGCAGCGATCCACCT
>JAEXJH010000207.1 GCA_023445955.1 Pseudomonadota bacterium | reverse complement strand
AGCCACGCCCGGCGCCGGCGCCATCCGTTCCGACAGCCTATCGATCCCGTCGAACCTGGACGACCGCACCGCCTCGGAACGTTTCAACACGCCCCAGGCCGTGGCGCTATGGCGACTGCCGGCGACGATCCAGCGCACCGAGGACGCCGGCTTCTCGGCCGCGCCGTTCAAGCTGCGCCTGCAGCAGGACCTGGCCACGCCGGTGCTGTTCGCCGCCATGTCGGTGCTGGCCGCGGCCTTCTCGCTGCGCCTGATGCGCCTGGGCGGCCTGGCGGCCCTCGCCGGCTCCGGCGTCGCCCTGGGCTTTGGGTTCTTCTTTTTCAACGAGCTGTGCAGCACCTTGGGCAAGGCCGACGTTCTGGCCCCGTTCATCGCCGCATGGACCCCGCCGACCATCGCACTTTTGGCGGGCTTCACTTTGCTTTGCTATACGGAAGATGGGTGAGTCATTGCTGCCAGGGTCATTCATGACTGAAACGCGTCCCAGCGTCCCGTCCGCCTGCCGCGCGCTGCTGTGCAGCGGCGCGGCTTGGCTGGCGTTCGCCTGCGCGGGCGCGGCCCACGCTCACAAAAGCCTGGCCACGATCCCGCCGACGCCGGTGGTCCCCGCCACGCCGTCCGACGGCCTGACGGACGAGGGCTATTACCTCGAGTCCGACCTGCTGATCCGCGACGACGTCAACCAGATCATGACGGCGCGCGGCAAGGTCCAGAGCCGCAACCAGGGCCGGACCCTGCGCGCCGACGAGGTGATCTACAACGCCAAGACCGGCGAGATCACCGCCAACGGCCACGTCCAGCTGATCAATCCGGACGGTACGGCCGAGTTCGCCGACCACATGGAAGTCGACAAGGACATGAAGGCGGGCTTTGCCCAGAACTTCGCCGCCCGCCTCGACCAAAACATGAAGATCGCGGCCGTCACGGCCGTGCGCCGCAACGCCAACATCCAGGAACTGAACCGGGCGATCTACACGCCCTGCGAGGTCTGCGCCGAAAAGCCGACCCCGACCTGGTCGGTCTCGGCCGACAAGATCGTCCAGGATAAGCAGAAGCAGCTGATCTACTACAAGAACGCCACCATCCGTCTGTGGGGCGCGCCGATCCTGTACCTGCCGCTGTTCTGGCACCCCGATCCGCAGGCCAAGCGCAGCTCGGGCTTCCTGGCGCCGAAGATCGACTTCTCCAAGGGCCGGGGCACCTCGTACAACCAGCCCTACTACTACGTGATCTCGCCGTCGTCGGACGTCATCCTGGCGCCGCAGATCAGCACGAACGTCAATCCGTTCCTGAACATCAACTACCGCAAGCGCTTCTACTCGGGCACGGTCGAGGCGCGCGCCGGCTTCACGTACGACAAGGACTTCGACATCCACGGCGACCGCTTCGGCCAGTCGACCGCCCGCAGCTACATCCTGGCCAACGGCAAGTTCGACATCGACCAGAAGTGGAAGTGGGGCTTCACGGCCGAGCGCGTCTCCGACGCCCTGCTGTTCGACAAGTACAAGGTCAACGACGTCTACGTGCAGCGCGGGCTGTTCACGAGCGACGACCATCGCCTGGTCTCGCAGCTCTACACTACCCGCCAGGATGCGCGCTCGTGGTTCTCGGTCTCGGCCGTCTCGGTCCAGGGCCTGCGCGTCGTCGGCATCAACACGACGACCAACTCGGCCAACGCCTTCGAGAACAGCGGTGCCTTCCCGCTGATCGGCCCGCTGGTCGAGGCCCGCTGGGAGCCCTCCAGCCCGGTGCTGGGCGGCCGCCTGCGCCTGCAGGGTTCGGGCGTCATGCTGAACCGCTCGGAGTCGCAGTATGGCGAACCGCCCTACTTCCTGCCCGGCTACAAGGGCGAAGGCGGCGTCGATTCCAGCCGCGCCAGCGTCAAGGCCGACTGGCGCACCAGCACGATCGTCGGCAACGGCCTGAAGGTCTCGCCCTTCGCCCAGGCCCGCGCCGACGCCTATTCGATCAAGTCCTACGTCACCCCGGCCGCCGCGGCCCTGGGCGACGACGACAAGGACACCTACACCCGCGCCCTGGGCGTGGGCGGCGTCGATCTGAGCCTGCCGTTCTACAAGCCGTTGAAGAACGGCGGCAACGTGGTGCTGGAGCCCCTGGCCCAGGTCGCGGTCGGCTCGGACAGCTCGCGCGTGCCGACCATCGTCGCCCGCAACGGCACGACGACCTATCTCTACAACGAAGACAGCGCGACGCTGGAATTCGACGAGACCAACCTGTTCTCGGCCAACAAGTCGCCGGGCTTTGACCTCTATGAGGGCGGCCAGCGCCTGAACGTCGGCGGCCGGGCCACCTACACCCTGCCGGGCGGCCGCAGCGGCAGCATCCTGGTCGGACGCAGCTTCCGCACCCAGTTCGACCCGCTCATCCCGGCCCGCACGGGCCTGCAGAGCAAGTCGTCGGACTGGATCGTGGCCGCGACCGTCACGCCGATCCGCGGCATCACCGCCTTCGCCCGCACCCGTCTCGATTCGGACACCCAGGAGATCAAGCGCCTGGAAACCGGCGTCGACGCCTTCACCACGCGCGGCTACGCCTCGATCCGCTATCTGAAGGACGAGCTGGACGCCAACGGCAACCGCCAGGAAAACTTCGAAGCGCGCGGCGAGCTGAAGATCACCAAGAAGTTCTCGCTGACCACCTTCGGCCAGCGCGACATGGTCGCCGACGTCTGGCGCCGCCGCGACATCGGCGTGGCCTACCAGGACGACTGCATCCGCATCGACGTGATCTACCAGCAGCAGGACCGCTACGCCTCGACGGCGCAGGGTCTGCGCCTGCAGCCCGACCGCACGATCGTGTTCAGCCTTTCGTTCGCCACATTGGGCGCTGCAGGATATGCAGGTAGATGAGTGAACACGTCATGGGGGGGCGTGCCGCGTTCGCGCGCGTCCGCCCGGTGTGTCTCGGGGGCGACGACCACTTGGTCGACCGGGGGGAAACGTCAGATTTGGCGTTCGTCACTTCCAAAAACGTGATAACCGACCGCGCCCGCCGGGTGCGGTCTGGGACTAGAGGAACGACACTATCCATGCGGTCTGCGCGTAGCGTCACGACTTTCGCGGCCGGCGCCGCGTCCATTCTCGCCCTGACCGTGGCGAGCCTCGGCCTGCCCGCGCAAGCCTTCCAGGCGCAACAGCCTGCGGCCGCGCCGCCGGAGGTGGCGGCTCCGCCCGCTCAGGCCCCTGCTGCGGCCGCGCCTGCCGCGCCCCAGCCTCTGCAGGAAAGCGTGGCGGCGGTCGTCAATGACGAGATCGTCTCCAGCTACGACCTGATGCAGCGCATGCGCCTGCTGATGGCCACCTCGGGCATGCAGGCCACCCAGGAGAACCTGCCGCAGATCGAGCAGGAAGCCCTGCGGTCGCTGGTCGACGAGCACCTGCAGATGCAGGAGCTGAAGCGCCTCGAGAAGTCGCAGAAGATCACGATCATCTCGACCGACAAGGAAGTCGACGAGCAGATCGGCGACATCGCCCAGTCCAACCGCATGAGCCCCGACCAGCTGAAGCAACAGCTGGTCTCGCAAGGCATCGGCCTGGACACCTGGCGCGCCCAACTGCGCGCCGACTCGTCGTGGCAGAGCTGGATCCAGGGCCGCTACGGCTCGCGCCTGCGCATCGGCGAAGACCAGATCAAGGCCTATCAGCGTCGCCTGGCCGACGCCGCGGCCAAGCCGCAATACGAAGTCAGCGAAGTCTTCCTCGACGCCGCGCGCGTGGGCGGCATGCAGGTCGCCACCAACGGCGCCAACCAGCTGCTTAACCAGATGCAGCAGGGCGCGCCCTTCGCCGCCGTCGCGCGTCAGTTCTCGGGCTCGGCCACCGCCGCCAACGGCGGTGACGTGGGTTGGGTCAGCCCCGGCGAAATGCCGCCGGAAGTCGACGCCGCGCTCGAAGAGCTGCGCCCCGGCCAGCTGTCCAAGCCGATCCCGGTGAAGGACGGCGTCTACATCGTCTATCTGCGCGACAAGCGCGCCGGTTCGAAGACCGCGATCGTCGACCTCAAGCAAGTCGCCGCCCCGCTGGCCGCCGACGCCACCGAGGCCCAGATCGCCGCGGCGACCAAGCTGCTGACCGACCTGAAGCCCAAGATCAACAACTGCTCGACGCTGGAAACCATCGCCGGCAAGGTCGACGGCCTGGTCGCCGGCGACCTGGGCGAGGCCGAGATCACCGACCTGGCCCCCGCCTTCCAGGAAGCGGCCAACAAGCTGGACGTAGGCCAGATCTCGGACCCGATCCGCACCGACGCCGGCATGCACCTGATCGCCGTCTGCGGTAAGCGCCAGGGCGGCGCCAACGCCCCGTCGCACGACCAGATCGAAAACCGCCTGCGCGGCCAGCAGCTGGCGCTGATCTCCAAGCGCTACCTGCGCGACCTGCGCAACCAGGCCACCATCGAGACCCGGTGATCGGTCCGCTAGCCCTCAGCGCCGGTGATCCCGCCGGCGTCGGCGCGGAGATCATCGCCAAGGCCTGGGCCGCCCTGCGCCACGACGGTCCGCCGTTCGTCGTGGTGGGCGACGCCCAGCTGCTGGCCTCGGCCGGCGGCGGGGTGAAGGTCCGGGTCGTCACCCGTCCGCAGGACGTCGCGGGCGTCTTTCCCGACGCCCTGCCGGTGATGGACATCCCCCTGCTCTCGCCGGTCGTCTCGGGCCAGCCTTCCCCGGCCTATGCGCCGCAGGTGATCCGCTGGATCGAGACCGGCGTGGGCCTGGCCCTGTCCGGCGCGGTCTCTGGCCTGGTCACGGCGCCGATCGCCAAGGCCCCGCTCTACGAGGCCGGCTTCAAGTTTCCCGGCCACACCGAGTTCCTGGCGGACCTGACCGTCGACGAGACGTTCGACGGCGCGCGCGGTCCGGTGATGATGCTGGCGGCCGGCGACCTGCGCGCCACCCTGGTCACCATCCATACCGCCATCGCCAAGGTCCCCGCGGCCCTGACCATCGAAAAGGTGGTCACCAGCGGCCTGGTCACCGCCCAGGCCCTGCGCAAGGACTTCGGCATCGAGCGCCCCCGCCTGGCCGTCGCCGCCCTCAATCCGCACGCCGGCGAAGGCGGGGCGCTGGGACGCGAAGAGATCGAGATCATCGAGCCGGCCGTCCGCGCCCTGAAGGACCTGGGCGTCGACGCCTTCGGCCCCTCGCCGGCCGACAGCCTGTTCCATCCGGCGGCCCGCCTCGGCTACGACGGGGTGTTGTGCATGTATCACGACCAGGCCCTGATCCCGGTCAAGATGCTGGACTTCTGGGGCGGGGTGAATATCACCCTGGGCCTGCCGATCGTGCGCACCTCGCCCGACCACGGCACCGGCTTCGACATCGCTGGACGCGGCGTCGCCCGTCCCGATAGCCTGATCGCCGCCATCAAACTGGCGGCCGACATCGCCGCCCGTCGCGGCGCCTGAGAGAACAGACGATGAGCCTGGCCGACCTGCCGCCCCTGCGCGAGGCCCTGGAGCGCCACGACCTGTTGGCGCGCAAGAGCTTTGGCCAGCACTTCCTGCTGGATCTGAATATCACGCGCAAGATCGCCCGCCTGGCCGACGTGCATGAAGGCGACGTGGTGGTCGAGGTCGGTCCTGGCCCGGGCGGCCTGACCCGCGCTCTGCTGGAAACCGGCGCCAAGGTCGTGGCCATCGAGAAGGACAGCCGCTTTCTGCCCCTGCTGGCCGAGGTCGCCGAAGTGGCGGACGGCCGTCTTGAGCTGGTCGAGGGCGACGCGCTGAAGGTCGATGGCGCCAAGGCCGCCGGCGGCGTTCCGGCTCACGTGGTCTCCAACCTGCCCTACAATGTCGGCACCCAACTCTTGATCAACTGGCTGACCGGCCCGTTCAAGCCGCTGTCGATGACCCTGATGTTCCAGAAGGAAGTCGCCGACCGCATCGTCGCCACGACGGACGACGACGCCTATGGCCGCCTGGCGGTGATCTCCCAGGTGCTGTGCGACGCCCGCACGGTGATGGACCTGCCGGCCAAGGCCTTCACCCCGCCGCCCAAGGTCGCCTCGGCCGTGGTGCGCCTGGTCCCCAAGGCCGATCCGCCGCCCGCCGACGTCATCGCCGCCCTCGAACGGGTCACGGCCGCCGCCTTCGGCCAACGCCGCAAGATGCTGCGCTCCAGCCTCAAGGCGCTGGGCGGCGGCGAGCTGTGCGAAAAGGCCGGCATCAGTCCCGACGTGCGGGCCGAGGTCGTCGACCTGGCCGGCTTCCTGGCCCTGGCGCGAGCGACCCTGGGCTGATGTCGAGCCGCTACGGGCTCTCCGTCAGAAGCGCCCAGGTCGGCGATGCGGACGGGCTGGCGGAACTGCTCTCGAGCGCCGGCGCGACCGTGACCAAGGACCGCCTGACTGCCGTCCTGGACCAATCGGGCGCGGTGTTGATCGCCGAGGAATGGGGACCGCCCTCGGGCGTCATCGTGGCGCACTGGCGCGCCGAGCTGACCGCCGACCTGAAGGTCGGGTCGATCTCCTTCCTGCTCGTCGATCCGGAGCGACGGCGCAACGGCATCGCCCGATTGCTGTTGAAGGCCGCTTCGCAGGCCGCGCGGTCGGCAGGCTGCGGCGGGCTGGTCCTCGACGCCGGATCCTCCCATGACGACCTGCGCGCCTTCGCGCTCGCCACGGGTTTCGAACGGACCGGTGAGACCTTCGCCCGCGCGCTGCGCAAACGCGGCGCCCAAGACTAAGGCCAATCGCCATTCGCGGCGAAGGACGAGCACGGCCCCGCTGACTTGAATGTCGAGCCGCCCTAGGACTCGAACGCCTCGATGATCGGGCATGGCCCCTTGTCCGACGCCGCGCAGGCATGGGCCAATTTGGCGAGGGCCGCCCGCGCCGCCTGCAGCTCGGCGATCTTCTCATCCAGCGCCGTGATGCGTTCCCGCGCCAAGGCCCTGGCTCGCGCACGATCCTGGCCGGCGTCGAGCGCCAGCAGTTCGCCGATCTGCTCCAGCGTAAAGCCCGCGGCCTGGGCTGACCGGATGAACTTCAGCCGCCGGACATCCTCGTCGTCATACCGCCGGATGCCGCCGGAGAGCGCCGAACCGCCGCTCTTGTCAGGCGTTCGCAGCAGACCCCGCCGTTGGTAGTAGCGAACCGTCTCCACGCCGACGCCGCCCTCGCGGGCCAGGGTCGCGATCGTGCCTTCCATGCCTTGACTCCGTACCATGGTACGGACCCTAAATGGGGCGGGTCCAGTCGCGTACCAAGGAGTTGCTGCGATGAAACCCCAGAGAACGGCCGTGCTCTACCGCATGGTGATGCCCGAGCACCTCTGCCCCTCGGGTTTGAAGGCGAGGCATCTGCTGAAGGCCAAGGGCTATGCGGTCGAGGATCACTGGCTGACCAGCCGCGCCGAGACCGACGCCTTCAAGGCCCAGCACGACGTCAGGACGACGCCCCAGGTGTTCATCGACGGCCAGCGGATCGGCGGCTACACCGACCTGCGCCAGCATTTCGGCGCGCGCGATCCCAAGGCCCCGACCTACGCGCCGGTGATCGCCGTCTTCGCGGTGGCCGCCCTGATCGCCCTGGCGACCTCCCAGGCGGCCTTTCACACGCCCCTGACCGTCCAGGCCGCCGAGTGGTTCGCAGCCTTCTCCATGAGCCTGCTGGCCATGCTGAAGCTGCGCGACGTCGAGAGCTTCTCGACCATGTTCCTGAACTACGACCTCTTGGCCCGTCGCTGGGTCCCGTACGGCTACATCTATCCGTTCGCCGAGCTGACGGCCGGGGTGCTGATGGCGGCCGGCGTGCTGACCGGTTTGGCCGCGCCGCTGGGCCTGTTCATCGGCGGCGTCGGCGCGGTTTCGGTGGTCAAGGCGGTCTATGTCGACAAGCGCGAGCTCAAGTGCGCCTGCGTCGGCGGCGACACCAACGTGCCGCTGGGCTTCGTCTCGCTGACCGAGAACCTGCTGATGATCGCCATGTCCCTGTGGATGCTGGCGCGCCCCCACACATAAGACCTCAAAGCCTATTGACGCTGGGGCCAGCGCTCTCCAGCCTGCCGCTGGGCTGAGCGGGGCGAATGTGACCACCAACAGTACGGTGAAAGCGCCTTCGACGGTGGCGCGGCGGCTGCTCGTCATGGCCCTGACTCTAGCTGCGCCCGCCATCCTGCTGATGGGCGCGCTGGTGGCCATGCAGTATTCCGAAGGCCAGCGGCGCTTCGCCACCCAGCTGACGGCCATGACCCGCGCCCTGTCCCTGGCGACCGACCGCCAGATCGGCCAGGGCCAGAGCATCCTGCAGGGCCTGGCCGTGTCGTCGGCCCTGGCCGAGGGCGACCTCAAGACCTTCGACAGGCAGGCGCGCGAGGCGACCAAGGGCCGCGACGCCTGGATCGTGCTGATGAGCCAGGACCGCCAGCTGCTCAACACGCGCATGGGTCCAGGCCAGACACCGCCGGCCATGCGCCTGTCCGACGCCGACTGGGACCGCATGTCCCACGGCCGCACCACGGTTTCGGACCTGATTCCGCGGCCCGCCCCGCTGCCGCCGATCATCGGCTTCGACATGCCGGTGCTGGTCGAGGGCAAGATCTTCGTGCTGGGCTACATCCAGTCGCCCGACAACTTCCACAGCCTGATGACGGCCCAGGCCTTTCCCGACACCTGGACGGCCAGCATCGTCGACCGCAACGCCGCGCTGGTGGCCCGCTCGCGCGATCAGGACAAGATGCTGGGCCGCCACGCCAGCAAGGACATGCAGCGGGCCATGGCCCACGCCAACGAAGGCGTGATCCACAGCCAGACGCTGGAAGGCATCAAGACCCTGTCGGCGTTCAGCCGCTCGCAGAAGTCTGGCTGGACCTTCATAGTCGGCGTGCCGCGCGATGAGCTGAACCGCACGGTGCTGACCTCCCTGGGACCGGCCATCGCCGGCGCGGCCCTGCTGATCGCCCTGGGCGTGGCGGCCGCCATCGGCTTTGCCCGCCCCATTTCGCGCGACGTGCGCGGCCTGGTCGCCGAGGCTGAGGCCCTGGCCGCCGGCCGCCCCCTGGATCCGGCCCCCTCGCACCTGCAGGAGATCGCCGAGGTGCGCGGCTCGCTGCAGGCCGCCGCCGACATCTTGCGCGCTCGCGAAGACGACGCGCGCAAGGCGGCCGACCGCCAGCAGCTGATGATCAACGAGCTGAACCATCGGGTGAAGAACACCCTGGT
This sequence comes from Pseudomonadota bacterium, assembly GCA_023445955.1. Lineage (GTDB taxonomy): Bacteria > Pseudomonadota > Alphaproteobacteria > Caulobacterales > Caulobacteraceae > Caulobacter. Next base: position 1,127 of record JAEXJH010000207.1, on the reverse strand, counting down.
CGTCGTCCAGTCCCTGGCCCGCCACAGCCTGCGCTCCACAGGCCAACAGGGCGGCGAGAACGGCCTCAACCAGTTCAATGACCGCCTCTACACCCTGGCCAGCGCCCACGACCTGCTGACGCGTCGCAACTGGGAAGGCGCGGACCTGGGCGAGCTGCTGGCCGAGGCGCTGAAGCCCTATGCCAGCCAGGTCACCCTGGACGGTCCGCCCCTGCCCCTGGCGCCCAACGCCGCCGTGGCGCTGGCGATGATCTTCCACGAGCTGGCCACCAACGCCTCCAAGTACGGGGCGCTGTCGAACGACACCGGCCGGGTCGCCGTCTCCTGGAGCCTGGGCGCGCGCACCCTGCTGACCATCGAGTGGCGCGAGCGCGGCGGCCCCCTGGTCAAGCCGCCCGAGCGCGGCGGCTTCGGCTCACGCCTGATCGCCGCCAGCCTGAAGGGCGACCTCGCCGGCTCGGCGACCTTCGACTACGCCCCCGAGGGCCTGACCTGCGTGCTGAGCATCATCGCCCCGCCCAAAGGCGCCACGCAGTTGGGCGAAGCCTAGACCGATCGTCGCAGCGCCCTCTTGTCGCCTTGGCTTGGCCACGGAGCGTCTGCAATAGCTCCTCGTGTCGGACATCGGGGGCGTTGCGTTATGAACCTGCCATTCTTGATCGGAGCCATCCTGGGCTCGGGCCTGTTCATCGCGTTTGGCCGCGCGCCGGCCGAGCGGCTGATCGCCCTCGTGCAAGACCAGCTGAAGCGCTAGGGAACTAACGGCGCCGTTGGAGCCTTCATTGGACAGGTCGCACAGGGCGACCACGCTCATGGAGTCCCTACGATGTCCATTCTCGCCTGGCTTCTTCTGGGCCTGATCGCCGGCTTCATCGCCAGCAAGCTCGTCAACCGTTCCGGCAGCGGCGTGCTGCTGGATATCGTGCTCGGCATCGTCGGCGCGTTCGTCGGCGGTTGGCTGTTCAACCAGTTCGGCAACGGCGGCGTGTCGGGTTTCAACCTGTACAGCCTGGCCGTGGCCACCATCGGCGCCGTCGTCATCCTGGCGCTGTACCACCTGATCTTCGGCCGTCGCGCGCTTTAAGCGTCAGGCCCGAAAACCTCGTCCTTCGACAAGCTCAGGATGA
>JAEXJH010000206.1 GCA_023445955.1 Pseudomonadota bacterium | reverse complement strand
CCCCCCGGGATGTTGATGGCCTAGCCCTCGCCGAGCATGCCGCCATCGCGGCGCGTTTCGGTTTCGCTCTCGACGCCCTCGACATTGCCGCCGGTCGGGCCGCCCTCGTCGATCATGCCGCCTTCCTTGCGGGGCGCGGGCTCCGGGGACGATGACGGCTTGCTATCGGTGCTGCTCGCCGCGTCGGGCTTGGGGGGATTGGGATTGGTCATGTGCTGCTCCTGAAAACTTGCCGTGGGACGGGTCGGGACGGGCCTTGCTCCGCGCTAGGCGGGCGCGGCCCCGGTGCGGTGGCGATGGCCGCCATAGGCGACGACCTGGATCTTGCCGATGGTCGCCAACCCCACATCGGCGGCCACTTCCAAGGTCGCGGCCAATGCGTCGAGCTTGGCGCGGCTGTCGACCATCTCGACGATCAAATGCTGTTCGGGAGCCAGATCCCGGGCCTTGGCGCCGTGCAGCACCGCCTCGCCAAAGGCCTCCTCGATACGCAGCACCGCCGCGCCGGCGATGTCCATTTCGCGGGCGCGCGCCATCAGCACCGCGTCATATGCGACCCCGTTTAGGGTCGCGCCGGCGTCCAGGTAGATCCGCAGGATGTGCAGGTCGTCTTCGTTCACGCGTCACCTCACGCTCTGAAGTCTGGCGCGCCCCAAGGTCTGGGGCGGCCAGCAGATTGAGGAGCGGCCGCCTAAGCGTGCCGCCCCTCCTCCCCGCACTCGGTCACTTCGGTCTGGATCGTGACGTGGTGCAGGTCGAAGTCGGTCTCTAGTCGGGTGGCGATCGCGGTGCGCACGGCCTCGCCCTGCGCCCCCTCCGCCAGCACGACATGGACGGTGCAGACCGCCTTGTCCGCGCCCGTGGTCCACAGATGCAGTTCGTGGACACTGGCCACCCCAGGGGTCTCGGTAATGGCCTTGCGTACGCCGGCCAGGGCCATTCCAGGAGGCGCGCCTTCGAGGAGGATTCGGGTGGTGTCCTTCAAAAGGATCCAGGTGCGCGGCAACACCCATAGGCCGATGCCGATGGCCACGATCGGGTCGACGAACCGCCAGCCGGTGATCTTGATGACGACGGCCCCGACGACCACGCCCAGCGAGCCGAGCATATCGGCCCAGACCTCGAGATAGGCGCCCTTGACGTTGAGGCTCTTGTCCTTGTGGCTGGCCAGAAGACGCATGGAGACTAGGTTGATGACGAGGCCCAGCGCCGCGACGATGAACATCCCCACCGAGCCGACGGGCTCGGGGTTGAGGATGCGCTTGACGCCTTCGACCAGGACATAGATGGCGACGCCGAACAGCAGGATGGCGTTGAAGGCCGCCGCGAGGATCTCAAAGCGCCGATAGCCGAAGGTGAAGTCCTCGGTGGGCTTACGCTGGCCGACACGGATCGCCGCCAGGGCGATGGCCAGGGCGGCGGCGTCGGTGAACATGTGCGCGGCGTCCGACAGCAGCGCCAGGCTGTTGAAGGCGATGCCGGCGACGACCTCGGCGATCAGGAATGTCGAGGTCAGCGCCAGAGCCATGGCCAGCCGCTTGCCGTTGGCCTGGCTCGCGCCGTGATCGTGTCCAGCTCCCATTGAAAACCTCTCCTCTTCCCGTGCGCCGAAAAGCGCCTGCCAAGTTTGAGGGATCAACGCACGAAACCCGCCAAATGCGAGCCTCGCGCGCGACCCTGACGTCTATTTCTTGTCGAGGATGGAAAGGGTGGCCTTCTCCATCGCGTCCTGGGTGTCGAGGACGTTGAGATTGGCCTCGTAGGCTTTCATGGCCTGCTTGAGATCGAGGCTCTCGGCCAGGCTGTTGACGTTGGGCAGCAGCACATAGCCAGCGGCGTTGGCCGCCGGATGGCCAGGATCATAGGCTTGCGGGAAGGGCTTGGGATCGGCCTTAACGCCGCTCAGCACCACCCCCTCGTCCCCGCCCATCTGCTCGACCTTGAAGACCGGAATCTGGCGGCGGTAGGGCTCTCCGCCGGCGGTTCGAGCCGTCGAGTTGGCGTTGGCGATGTTGTCGGCGAGGATCTGAATACGCTTCTTCTGGGCTTGTAGTCCCGACACGGCGATCGCCGTGCTTCCCCCTTCAATCGGCTTACTCATTCAAGTGCTCCGCAGGTGGATGTGAAGAACGAGCGGCGCGCTGAGACCAGCTCGACGCGCCGCCCCAGGCTCAGGCTTGTTCAGGACTCCCGGTTTCGGCCTTGCGCAGGACGAAGCGACAGATGGCCGGCAGGACGAAGAGCGTCAGGGCCGTGGCGGTGATCAGGCCGCCGATGACGACCGTGGCTAGCGGACGCTGGACTTCAGCGCCGGTGCCGGTCGCCAGGGCCATGGGCACGAAGCCCAGGGAGGCGACGAGACCGGTCATCATCACCGGCCGCAGGCGCTCCATGGCCCCGTCGATGATCGCTTTCTCAAGTGGCATGCCCGTGGCCAGGCGCTGGCGGATGGCGGTCATCATCACCAGGCCGTTCAGCACCGCCACGCCCGAGAGCGCGATGAAGCCGACGGCGGCCGACACCGAGAACGGGATGCCGCGCAGGGCCAGGCCGAAGACACCGCCGGCCAAAGCCAGCGGAATGGCCGAGAACACCGCCGCGGCCGGTGCGATGCCGCCCAGGGCCATGTAGAGCAGGCCGAAGATCAGCAGGAAGCAGAGCGGCACGACGAGGGCCAGGCGCGCCTGGGCGGCCTTGAGGTTCTCAAACTGCCCGCCCCAGACCAGCCAAGAGCCGGCCGGCAGTTTGACCTGCGTATCGACCTTCTGCTGGGCTTCGCCCACGAAGGAGCCGAGATCCGCGCCACGGACGTTGGCCTGGACCACGACGCGGCGCTTGCCGTTCTCGCGGCTGACCTGGTTGAGGCCTTCCGAATAGGAGAACTTGGCGACGTCGCGCAGCGGCACCGAGGCGCGAGCGCCGCCGGCCCGTTCGGGTAGCATCACCGGCAGGGCGCCGACCGCGTCGAGATCGTTGCGGCTGGCGTCCGGCAGGCGGACCACGACGTCAAAGCGACGGTCGCCCTGGAAGACCAGACCGGCCTCGCGGCCGCCCATGGCCACGGCCAGGGTGTCGGCGACCTCTTCGACCGTTAGGCCCAGGCGGCCGATGGCGTCGCGGTCGAGTTGGACGTCCAGGGTCGGGAAGCCCGAGGTCTGCTCGACCTTGACGTCGGCCGCCCCCTTCACCGTCCGCAGGACCGTAGCGATCTCCTCGGCCGTGCGGCTCATGGCGTCGAGATCGTCGCCATAGACCTTGATGGCCACGTCACCGCGCACGCCGGCGATCAGTTCGTTGAAGCGCATCTGGATCGGCTGGCTGAACTCGTAGGCGTTGCCTGTCAGGCCTTCCAGCTTGTGCTCGATGCGGCTGATCAGCTCGGCCTTGGTCTCGTTCTTGTTGGGCCACTCGTCCTTGGGCTTGAGGATGATGAAGGCGTCCGAGGCGTTGGGCGGCATGGGGTCGCTGGCGACTTCGGCCGTGCCGGTCTTGGAGTAGACGAACGCCACCTCCGGGAAGGTCGCCACCACCCGCTCGATCCGCCGCTGCATGCGCAGCGACTGCTCCAGCGAGGTCGACGGGATGCGCAGGGCCTGGACGGCCATGTCCTTCTCGTCGAGCTGCGGCGTGAACTCCCGGCCCAGGAACCCGAAGGTCACGGCCGCGACGACAAACAGCGCCACCGCCCCGCCGATCACCGGCCAGGGCTTGGCCACGACCTTGTGCAGCAGCGGCTCATAGCGGGACTTGGTCCAGCGGACCGGCGCGACTTCCTTCTCGGCCACCTTGCCGTTGATCAAGAGGGCGATCATGGCCGGGATGAAGGTCAGCGACAGGACGAAGGCGCCGGCCAGGGCCAGCATCACGGTGATGGCCATGGGCGAGAAGGTCTTGCCCTCGACGCCGGTGAAGGTCAGCAGCGGCGCATAGACCAGGAGGATGATCGCCTGGCCGTAGACGGTCGGCGCGATCATCTCGCGGGCGGCCTCACGGGTTTCGCCCAGGCGCTCCGACAGCGTCAGGAGACGGCCCTCGTGGTGCTGGCGCTCGGCCAGGCGCCGCAAGGCGTTCTCGACGATGATGACGGCCCCATCGACGATGAGGCCAAAGTCCAGCGCCCCCAGGCTCATCAGATTGCCAGAGACGCCCAGCTTGTTCATGCCGATGGCGGTCATCAGCATCGAGAGCGGGATAACCAGGGCGGTGATCAAGGCGGCGCGGAAGTTCCCGAGCAGCAGGAAGAGCACCACGATGACCAGCAGCGCGCCTTCGGTCAGGTTCTTCTCGACGGTCTTGATGGTCGCGCCGACCAGCTTGGAGCGGTCGTAGACCACCTGGACCTTCACGCCGACCGGCAGGCTCTTGGCCACCTCGATCAGCTTCTCGGCCGAAGCGCCGGCGACGGTGCGGCTATTCTCGCCGGTCAGCATCAGCACGGTGCCGACCACGACCTCTTCGCCGTTCTCCGAGGCCGCGCCGGTGCGCAGGGCGCCGCCCAGCTTGACGGTGGCGACGTCGCGGACGCGGATCGAGACGCCTTCACGCGCCGCGACCGTGGCGTTGGCGATCTCGTCGACGGTGCGCACGCGAGCGTCGGCGCGGACGAGGAAGGCTTCCCCGCCCTTCTCGACGAAGTTGGCGCCGACGGCGAGGTTGGCCGCTTCCAGAGCCTTGGCCAGGTCGTTGAACGAGACGCCCACCGAGGCCATGCGGGTCGGATCGGGCTGAACGACGAACTGCTTTTCGAAGCCGCCGATGGAGTCGACGCCGGCCACGCCTGCGACCGAGCGCATCTGGGGCCGGACGATCCAATCCTGCACTTCGCGCAGGAACGCCGCCTGGGCGGTGGGATCGGATAGCCGCTCCCCGGTCGAGGTCAGGTAGGACCCGTCGCTTTGCCAGCCTGGCGAACCTTCGGTGACCTTGGCGCCCTTGCCGCCCGGATGCTCGAAGGCCACGGTCCACATCAGGACCTCGCCCAGACCCGAGGAGATCGGGCCCATGGCGGGCTCGGCCCCGGCCGGCAGGCTTTGGCGCACCTGGGTCAGGCGCTCGGCCACCTGCTGGCGGGCAAAGTAGATGTCGGTCTTTTCCTTGAAGACGATGGTCACTTGGGAAAAGCCGTTGCGCGAAATCGAGCGCGTGGACTCCAGGCCGGGGATGCCGGCCATGGCCGTCTCCACCGGGAAGGTGACGAGCTTCTCGACCTCGGCCGGGGCCAGGGTCCCCGAGACGGTGTTGATCTGCACCTGCTTGTTGGTGATGTCGGGCACCGCGTCGATCGGCAGGCGCACCAGGTTGTAGACGCCCAGGGCCGCGACCAGCGTGACCAGGGCAATGACGGCCCAGCGGAAGCGGACCGAAAGGTCGAGGATACGGCCGATCATCGGGCCACCTCGCCGGTTTCCATGGCGTGAGGCTTGTCCTGATAGCGGACTTCCAGCTTGGTCACCGAGGCCAGCTGCAGCAGCGGGAAAGTCGCCTCAAAGCGGGCCGGCTCACGGTCGGTGCGCTGGGGGCTCAGGGCCGCCAGGCGCGTGGGGACGGTGATGGCCCAGTGCCCGTCTGGATCGAAGGCGCTGACATCGAGGTGAGCGGCCACCGGCGGCAGGCTGCGCCCCGGCGCGCGTCGGACCAGACCCGACACGCGCAGGCCGTTGCCGGTGTCGCGCGCCGAGGCGGTGATGATCTCGACGGCGCGGCCGCCGATGCGATCGATGGTCACCGCGTCCTTGGCCTGGACGGCCGAAGTGGTGAGCGAGGCGGCCAGAGCTGCCAGAGACAGGGTGAGCTTAGTCCTCATGGCTCGCCTCCCCCTTGCCGAGTTCGGCCTTCAGCAGGAAGGCGCCCTTGCCGGCGATCTGCTCGCCGGTGCGCACGCCCGAGAGGATCTCAACCTGGCCGCCGCCACGACGACCGACCCGGACGGGACGCGGCTCGAAGCCGTCCTTGGTGCGGACGAAGACGACCTCGGCGCCATTGACGGTCTGGACCGCCTCGTCCGGCGCGGAGATGCGGCCGCTGACGCTGGCGGCGGCGCCGCGCGGGGTGATGCGCGCGCGCAAGGCCTGACCGGGGGTCAGCATCGGGGCCTCGCCGCTCACCGCCAGCACGGCGGTAGCCGAGCGGTTCTCGGCGTCCAGCGCCGGGGTGATGCTGCGCACGGTGGCGTTCACCGACCCGCTGGCGGTCTCGACCACGGCCGCGTCGCCGGGCTTGACCCGCTGGGCGTCGGCGACCGGCAAGGCGGCCTGGATCTCGATGCGCCCCGGATCGGCGACCCGGAAGAGTTCGGAACCGGCCGCGACATAGGCGCCGAGGGTGGCGGTGGCGGCGGTGATCCGGCCCGAAATCGGGCTGGTCACGGCCAGGGTGCGGCCGTTGCCACTGACGCCAGCGGCGGCGCTGGCGCCACTGGCGCGCCGCAGTTCGGACTCGGCGATGGCCGCCTCGCGCTGGGCCGCTTCGAGGTCCTGGCGAGCGGTGATCTTGGCGTCGAACAGGCGCTGCTCACGGACCAGGGCCTGACGGGCGGCCGCGGCCTTGGCG
>JAEXJH010000205.1 GCA_023445955.1 Pseudomonadota bacterium | reverse complement strand
CACGACTGTCACAAAACCGCAGTACGGCTCCGCTTCGATCCAGAACCGGGAGACGACGATGCTGAGCCTGCTGCTGGCCGTGATGGCGGCCGAACCCAGCGCCCAAGCCGCACAGATGCAGCCGGCGCGGATGAACGACATCCTCGCGGTCGGCACGCACAACTCCTACAAGGCCGCGATCCCGGCGGACGAGTTGGCGGCCATGGTCGCGGCGGCCGGGCCGGGCGCCCTGGGCGTCGACTACAGCCATCGTCCGCTGGCGGAGCAGTTGGACGCCGGCGCCCGCCAGCTGGAGCTGGACGTGGTGCGCGATCCCGAAGGCGGCCGCTTCGCCAAGCCGGCCACCGCGTTCGGCAAGGGTTTCACGCCGAGCCCGGCCTGGGCGGCGGCGATGGCCAAACCCGGCTACAAGGTCCTGCACATGCAGGACGTCGATTTCCGCACGACCTGCGTGACCTTCGTCAACTGCCTGACGCAGATCCACGCCTGGTCGAAGGCCCATCCGGACCACGCTCCGATTCTGATCTTGCTGAACGCCAAGGACGGCCCGTCCAGCTTCCCCGGCGGCGTCGCAGCCCTGCCGTTCGACGAGAAGGCCTTCGACGCTCTCGACACCGAGGTCCGGTCGGTCTTCTCGGACGCTGAGCTGGTGACCCCCGACCAGGTGCAGGGCAAGAAGGCGACGCTGCGCGAGGCGGTGCTGGCCGGCGGCTGGCCGACCCTGGACGCGGCGCGCGGCAAGGTTTTCTTCGCCCTTGACGAAGGCCCCCAGAAGGTCGCGGCCTATCGCGGCGCGCGCAAGTCGCTGGAAGGCCGGGCGATGTTCGTCAACACCGACGAGGCCTCACCCGCCGCCGCCTATCTGACGCTCAACGATCCGATCGGCCAGCGCGACCGCATCGCCGCCGCCGTGAAGGCCGGCTTCATGGTCCGCACCCGCGCCGACGCCGACACCGTCCAGGCCCGCAAGAACGACGTTTCGATGCGCACCGCCGCGCTCTCCAGCGGCGCGCAGTACGTCTCGACCGACTACATCTGGGCCGATCCGCGCCTGCCGGGGAACTACACCGTGCGCCTGACCGGCGGCGAGGCGGCGACGTGCAATCCCGTACGCCTGGCCAAGGGCTGCAAGGGACCGTTCGAGATGCAGCCCGGCGCCCCGGCCCAGGGCTATCTCGCGCCCGCCCAGCGTCCGGACCTGACCAAGACCCTGGCCGCCCCGCCCGCCGCCGGCTCGCTCCGCGCGATCGCCGACGCCGCCATCTTCGACCAGAGCCGATCCTTGAAGGGCTCGGCGCGCTGGCAGCGGGCCACGGACGACGTCGACGGCTCGACCTGGAAGCACTTCTCGCAAGCGTTGGGCGTGACGATAGACCCAGCCCAGGCCCCGACCCTGGTCGCGCTGCTACAGCGCGCCGGCGATGATCGCTCCGTGGTCGGCGACGCCAAGACGCATTGGGCGACCAAGCGCCCCTATATGGACAAGCCGAACGCCCCGATCTGCGAGGCCAAGACCGACCACCTGGCCGGCAATCCCGACTATCCGTCGGGCCACTCGGCGTTCGGCATGCACGTGGCGATGATCCTGGCCGAGCTGGCCCCCAGCCGCGCCGACGCGCTCTACGCTCGCGGCCGCGACTACGCCGAAAGCCGCTGGATCTGCGGCTCGCACAGCGTCAGCGCCACCGAGGCCGGCATGCAGTCGGGCGCGACGATCTATGGCGCCGAGCACGTCTCGCCGTACTTCCGCCGGGACATGGAAGCGGCGCGCGCCGAACTGGACGCGATCCTCGCCAAAGCCTCCCCACCCGCCCGGCCGTGAAGTTTTGATGAAATCAACATCTCGCCGCTGAGGGGCTCGAAGGGGCCGTCGTTGAAGCCGTCGGGGGCATGGGTCGGACGCGACTGTCCGGCCCTCATGCCCGTCGCAACAACGACCTCGGGGATACTGCGGATGATCGGATTGAACACGAACGGCGGCCGCGCGCGCCGCATCGCCTGGCTGATGACCAGCTGCGCCGCCATCGGCCTGTTCGCCGCCACAGGCGCCAGCGCCCAGGCCGTGGCCGCGGCCGCCGCCGACACCGCCCAGGTCGACGAGATCGTCGTCACGGGCAGCTATCGCCGCAGCCTCGAGAAGGCCGTGGACATGAAGCGCAAGGCCATCGGCTTCTCGGACTCGATCGTCGCCACCGACGTCGCCAACTTCCCCGAGCAGAACCTGGCCGAAGCCCTGCAGCGCATGCCGGGCGTGACCATCGAACGCAACAAGGGCCTGGGCGGCCGGGTCAGCGTTCGCGGCCTGCCCAGCGAGTTCACCTTCGTCACCATCAACAACCTGGCCACGGCCTCGGGCAGCGGCGGCCGTGACGTCGAGTTCGACATCTTCGCCTCTGAAGTGATCCAGCAGGTCACCGTCCAGAAGTCGCCGCGCGCCGCCGACGAGGAAGGCGGCATCGCCGGTTCGGTCAACATTTCGACCGCCCGCCCGTTCGACTACAGCGGCCGCAAGCTGATCGCCTCGAGCGAAGGCGCCTACAACTCGATCTCCAAGAAGTTCGACCCGAAGGTCGCCTTCCTGGCGTCGGACACGTGGGGCGACTGGGGCGGCCTGGTGTCGTTCTCGGCCGCGCGCCGCAGCAACCGCACCGACTCCAACTCGGGCATCAACTTCCGCCCGATGTTCCGCTTCCTGGAAGCGGGCGGCACGCGCGCCGCGCAGGCCGCCTCGGTGCTGGCCCGTGACGCCGGCGTCATCGTGAAGAGCAACACCGACCGCAACGAGACCGGCCGGATCATCTTCCAGGACAAGGTCGGCGACCGCGCCTACATGAACACCCAGGACCAGTGGGGCGGCACCGCCTCGCTGCAGTACAAGCCGTCGGCCAATTTCGACATCGCCTTCGACCTGATGCTGGGCGGCTATGACGCCACCGAGGACCAGTACGACGCGGCGGCCTATTCGGCCTCGAGCCGCAGCACGCTGGAGACCATCCACAGCTACGACAAGACCACCCTGGCCGACTACAACATGGTCGTGCTGCGCGATGTCTCGTACACCGCGACCCAGCACGAGATGCTCAGCAAGGAGCAGATCAACAAGACCGACTACGCCCAGTTCGGCACCGAGTTCAACTGGCGTGGCGAGACCTGGAAGCTGCACGGCCTGGCCGGCTATTCGGGCGCCGAGAAGACGCTCGACTACTCCAACCTGAAGCACGTGGCCTACGCCCCGTCGCGCACCCGCTGGACGGCCACCGGCGGCGAGACGATCAAGAGCGCCAACCCGGCCTCGATCGACATGTACAACTCGCCCTCGAAGTACCTGTTCGAGGCCTATGAGACGACCCTCGAGAAGATCAAGGACGACAAGTACGCGGCTCAGGCCGACTTCACCAAGGAGTTCTCGATCGGCTTCTTCCCGGCGCTGAAGACCATCCAGATCGGCGGCCGCTACACCGACAAGTCGAAGGAACGCCAGTACGGCGCCCTGAACATCCAGGGGCCGAGCGCGGGCAGCACCGCCTATCTGAACGTCCGCACCATGGCCGACAGCCCGCTGACCCCGATCGGCGACCTGGTGCCCGGCGGCGACTACACCGTGCGCGACATCACCTGGAGCCAGATCTCCAACGACTACGCGCGCAAAACCTTCCGCTACGCCGGCTTCACCACGCCGTTCACGCCGGGCGACTACTACAAGGTCGATGAAAAGGTCACGAGCCTGTACGCCATGGCCGATCTGGCCTTCGACGTCGGCCCGGCGCCGGTCAAAATCAACGGCGGCGCTCGCTACGTCGACACCTCGATCACCTCGTCTGGCTACCACCAGATCCAGAACCCGAACGGCTCAACGGGCTACACGCCTGCGCCCGTGTCCAGCGACGGCAGCTACAAGAAGCTGCTGCCCAGCGTGAACTTCACCGCCGACATCACCGACAGCATCGTGCTGCGCGGCGCGGCTTCGAAGACCCTTATGCGTCCGGCCCTGACGGATCTCGCCTACAAGCGCACGGCCAGCTTCAACTCGTTCCGTTTCACCGACGGCAACCCGGGCCTGAAGCCGACCTTCGCCGAGCAGTATGAAGTCGGCGTCGAGAAGTACCTGCCGGAAGGCGGCCTGTTGGCCGTCTCGTACTTCAAGAAGAAGATCGAGGGCGTCGTCCGCCAGGCCCTGACGGGCACGGTCAAGGGCGTCACCAAGTACAACGCCAACGGCACGATCGACGGCGTCTACGACTTCGACGTCTACCAGCCGGTCAACGCTGGCGGTTCGTACAATGTCGACGGCGTCGAGATGGTGGCCATCGTGCCGTTCGGCCTGTTCTGGGAGCCGGCCAAGGGCTTCGGCGTCAACGCCAACTACACGATCCTGGAAAGCTCGCTGACCGGTCAGTCGATCATCAACGTTCCGACCCCGCCGATCGGCCTGGCCAAGAAGGCCTACAACTTCACGCTCTACTACGAGAACGACAAGTTCCAGGCCCGCGTGTCCTATAACTACAAGGA
>JAEXJH010000204.1 GCA_023445955.1 Pseudomonadota bacterium | reverse complement strand
GGGCGGGACTGACGCAGGGGCCGGCATAGACGCTGGCCGAGGGCGGACCCGTGGGCGCGTCCTGCGCCTGGGCGCAAGCAGGAGCCGTGACGGCGGTGACCAGAAGCATGACGCCAAGACCGCGTTTCATGATCAGAGCTCCTTGTTCAGGACTGCAGCAGCCAGGCGACGATGTCGGGGGTGAGGGCCAGGGCCCGGTTCATGGGCGACTTGCCGGGACCCAGGTCGCCGGCGTCGCCTAGATGTATGCCGATGACCGTCCAGCCGCCGTCGCGAAACACCCGCACGGGCGCGCCGCTCTGGCCGTGGCCGGTGTCGACCTGATGCAGGAAGGTCGGCTTGGCCAGCTGGCCCAGCGGACCGCTAGCCTCGCGATGGCGAAAGGGCGACAGATCGGTTGGGAAACCGCCGATGGTGACCGTTTCACCCGGTTTGACGTCGGCCGGAAAGCCCAGCACCGAAAGGGGCGCGGTCGTGGCCTGGGCCAGCGTCAACCGGGCGACGTCGAGGTCGTGATCGCCGCCCAGATAGGCGGGATGGACCAGATCGTCGGCTGGATCGGGGGCGAGGGTGAAGGCCAGCTCCGGGTGGCCGGCCAACAAGCCCGCGCCCAGGAAGATCTCGATGCTGTCCGGGAGACGCTTGTCGTAGAGCCCGCCGACATCGTTCCACAGCACGTGGGCCGCCGTCGCCACGCGGCCTTGGCCGACGACGAAGCCGGTGCCGAAGCCGACCAGGTCAGGATGCTCGCTATAGCGGGTCTGGATCAGGCAGGTGGCGCTGTGCGGGCGGACCGACAGGTCGCCGACGATCTGGCGATCGTCTCCATGGATGATCATGGCCGACCTTCGTCGGCGCCAAGCCCTGCACGCACGACGCCCCCCACGGACATGATGCCATTATGGACTGTATCTGGTATCGATACTTCCTAAAATTGCAACATGGAAGAACGATGTTACTCTTCAGTCCTCGTGGGGCTGGGGAACTGTGTCTATGCCACCGATGCTGATTGGAGCGCTGATCGCGTTCAACCTGCCGATCGTCCTGGTGTCGATCTTCGTGCCCTTCCTGGCGCACATGCGTCGGGCGCTGTGGGACAAGGGTCCCGACGGGCCGATCGAGAGCACCAGCTACAGCCGTGTCACCGGTCTGTTCGGCGCGGTGGTCCTGACCACGTTTTTCTGGGCCATGGGTAATGTGATCCTCTGGCGGGTGGCGACGGCCGGGGATCAGGATGTCGAGGCGCTGATCGACAGCGTCTGGAAGTTCTTCCTGCTGGGGTCGGCGCTGTTCCTGCCCTACGCCTTCAACCAGCTGCGCTCGATGTTCACCGACCGCTACCGGGTCAATCTCGAGCCGGCAAAGCCGCCGCCGGTCGAGCTGGCCAAGGGCGTCGCCGATCCCAAGGCCGGCGGCGTGAGAATTCTCAAGGTCTAGAAGTCCGGGGGCTACTCCGCCGCCACGGCCACGCCGCCGAAGCGTTGAGCGCGGGCGGCGTTGGAGCGCAGGTCCGAGAAGCTCTGGGCGACCAGCGGATAGTCGGACGGCAGGCCCCACTTGGAGCGATACTGATCGTCGGTCATGCCCAGCTGGTTCAGATGCCGGCGCAGCGAGCGATAGCGGCGGCCGTTCTCGAAGCTGACAATGGCGTCCGGTGTGATGCTAGCGGCGATCTGGTCAGCGGTCGGCGGCTCAGCGGGCAGGGCGATGATCGAGGGTGACGAGAACACGGCTTCCAGAGCGGCGTAGGTGCGGGCGCTGAGCGCCGGCAGCTCGTCCGGCGAGATGGCGTTGCGGCTAAGATAGGCGCACAGCACCTGGGTGGCGATCTCGGCGGCGCGTTCCTGGGCCTTGGTCATTTTTCCTCTCCTAGAGTTCTCCCGGCGGGAGGGAAGAAGCCCAGGGGCGCGGGGGTCCCGCCCCGGGGCAAAGTTAGCGGACGAGCGGGTGGGTCAGTGCGCGCCCGCGGCTCTGAGACGGTCGCCGAAGGCGCAGGACGGCGGCAGCTCGACCTTCACCCCCGCACGAGCCTTGCCTTTCAGCCAGTCGCTGAGGGCTTCGGCCACCGTGTGGTCCAGGGTGGTGAGACCGCGCGTGTCGAGCTTGACCCGGCCGTTGTTCGGCACGCCGTCGAGGACCTTGGCGATCTTCGGCAGCTGGATGAACGTGGCCGCGCCTTCCAGGCGGATTTCGGCCTCGTCGGGACCCAGCTCGCGCTGGAACACCTTGAGACGCATCTTGGTCAGGTTGGGGATCAGCTCCAGCAGCGTCAGACCCATGCCGACCAGCACGCCGGTCAGAAGGTCCGTGGCCACCACCATCACGAAGGTCGCCGCCCAGATCACCGCCGGCAGCAGGCCGTAGCGGGTGAACAGGTGACGGACATGGTCCAGGCTGACCAGCTTCCAGCCCGTGACGACCAGCACGCCGGCGAGGGCGGCGCTGGGCACCATGCGCAGCAGCCAGGGCAGCAGCGCCACGAAGGCCAGGATCCAGGCGCCGTGCAGGATCGTCGACAGACGAGTCATGGCGCCGGCCTGGACGTTGGCCGAGCTACGCACGATCACGCCGGTCATCGGCAGGGCGCCGACCATGCCGCACAGCAGGTTGCCGATGCCTTGGGCGCCCAGCTCCTTGTTGTACTTGGTGCGCTCACCGTCATGCATGCGGTCCACGGCGGCGGCCGACAGCAGGGTCTCGGCCGAGGCGATGAAGGCCACCGCGACAGCCGTCACCAGCAGGGCCGGATTGGCCATGCGGGCGAAGTCGGCGACGCCGGGGATGGCGATGGCCGCGGCGATCGATTCCGGCACGACGATCTTCTGCACGTCCAGGCCCAGGACGGTGGCCAGCACGGTGCCGGCGACGACGCCCAGGAGAGCGCCCGGAACCAGCTTCAGCGCCTTGGGACGGAACTTCTCCCACAGCAGGATGGAGCCGATCGTCACCACGCCGACGGCCAGGGCGGCCTCGACCTGGGTCAGGGTCGCGAACTGCACGCCGGCCATGGCCGATGGGATCGCCGCCAGGTTCTGCAGGCCGTGGGCCTTGGGCGTATCGCCGAACAGGACGTGGAACTGGCCCGCGACGATCAGCACGCCGATGCCGGCCAGCATGCCGTGCACGACGGCCGGCGAGATGGCGCGGAACCAGTTGCCGAGCTTGGCGGCGCCGGCGATCAGCTGGATCAGGCCGGCCACGACCAGGATCGGGC
>JAEXJH010000203.1 GCA_023445955.1 Pseudomonadota bacterium | reverse complement strand
CCTGCATTCGGCTCTGGGCTATATCAGCCCCGCCGAAATGGAACGCAGAGCGGCTTAACCCCGTCCACTTTCTCGGGGGAGGATCAGTCGACTGAGTGGAATGCTGGTTACGTCACCGATGTAAACTACACGTATGGCTACTATTGGGAGCTCAATCCCCTTCGGTGCCGACTCCCTTTGCTGATGGTTGGACGTCACGCGCCCAAGATCGAGAACGCCTGCGAGTTGGGGTTCGGTCAGGGCTTGTCGGTCTCGATCCACGCGGCCGCCCAACCAGGCGTCAACTGGTATGGCACCGACTTCAATCCCTCCCAGGCAGCGTTCGCTTCGGAAATGGCGCGGCTGTCTGGTTCGGACGCCAAGCTCTATGACGAAGCCTTCTCCGAGTTCTGCAATCGCCAGGATCTGCCGGATTTCGACTTTATTGGCCTCCACGGCATTTGGACTTGGATCTCGGATTCGAACCGCGCCGTCCTGGTCGACTTTATCCGCCGCAAGCTAAGGCCAGGCGGGGTGCTTTACATCTCCTACAACACCCTTCCGGGCTGGTCAGCCTCAGCGCCGATCCGCCATCTGATGAAGCGCCATGCCGATGTCATGGGCGCGCCGGGGCAGGGCATTATCGGGCAAACCGACGCCGCGCTGAGTTTCATCGACCAGTTCCTGGGCCTTGAGCCACTCTACGCAAAAGCCAATCCAGGCGCTGTCGAACGGCTAAAGCAAGTCAAGGGCCAGGACCGGCAATATCTCGCCCACGAATACATGAACCGGGACTGGCACCCGATGTACTTCGCCGACATAGAGAACTGGCTCACCGACGCCAAGGTTGGGTTCGCCAGCTCGGCCCACACGCTGGACAACCTCTACGAAATGAACATGACGCCGGCCCAGGTCGAGTTCATGCGTAGCGTGCCTGACGTCTCGCTGCGGGAAACGGTGCGGGACTTCTGCGTGAACCAGCAGTTCCGGCGTGACTATTGGGTCCGTGGCGTTCGGTCGCTGGTCGGTCACGAGCAGGTCGCGGCTATGCGCGAAGAGCGGATCATACTCGTTGCGAACAAGGATTCTCTCCCCACCAAGGTCCGCGGGGTCATCGGGGAGGCGACCCTGATCGATGACATCTATCAGCCGATCTTCGAGCTACTGGGGGACTACAAGCCACATTCCGTCCTCGAGCTGGAAACCCATGTCGGAAGCAAGAAGGTGAATCTGGCTCAACTCACCTCGGCGCTCACGATCTTGCTGGGCCTCGGCACCATCCAGCCCGCCGCGCAGGGACAGGATATCTCGAAGGCGAAGACGCGAACCAACGCGCTCAACAAGGCGATCGCTCGGCGGTCGTTGTCCGTCGGAGACATTGGCCACTTCGCCTCGCCCGTGACCGGTGGCGGTGTGTCCGCGCCGCGCTTCCAACAGCTCTTCTGGCTGAGCAAGCAAAGTGGCGGCAAGACGCCGGATGACTGGGCCACCTACGCCTGGCAGATTTTGAAGGCGCAGGGGCAATCGATCATCAAGGATGGCGCGCCGCTGGAGGGCGACAACAATCTCGCCGAACTCAAGGCGCAGGCGACAGCCTGGGGGGTGAACACTGCGCCGGTCTGGGCCGCTCTGGGGCTCTAGCTGAGAAAGCGGCACACGTTTAGCTTGATTTGGGTGCGCGGACGCGGTCGGCGCACCCAAAAATACCGCTTCGGGCGAGGATCGCGGATTTCGCCTATCTGGAGAGTGGGACTCAAACTTCTAAGCGCTTTTGGTCGTAATCGAGGGCGCTTAGAATGTAGTTCGCTTTCACAGGCGAGAGATCTTCAAAAGTTCGATATTCAACGCCTCGCCAAAGGCGTGATGTCGGATAACATAACTTTGCCGGAGAATTCTATAAATCGAAAATTTCGTTCAGCACCCAACAGTCGGGGCGCAATGATGTTCGATATTAGGTTTGCGGTTCCAAGAATCTCCAAGCGTCGCCGCAACATCGGAAGTTGCACCCCGAATTCACGACCAAATGTCGGATTCTCGTAGCTTGGTGGTTGCGAAGCCCCGCCGGTTAAGGTATGTAATAGGGGTCTACCCACAAGACTTCCCATTAGCCCCGCCGGAGACCGAGTCACCGGCGGGGCTTATTGCATTCTGGGACTTGTGTTCGCGGCGATGAGAACGCCGCGCCGGGGCGGGCGTTCCTCCGGTGAAGCTTCCTAAATGCGATCTTCCGGCGGTGCGCCGTCCTGGCGGGCCAGGTGCGGGCCGTGGACGACCGGCTGGCGCTCCAGGATCTGGCGAACCTTGCGCACGGCGGCCGAGGCGCGGCTGCGGCGCTGGCGCCAGAGCAGCAGGGTCATGGCCCCCAGGGTAGCGGCCAGGAAGGGCGCAGGGCCCAGCAGCCAAACCGCCGCCGCTAGCGCGAAATAATAGGCGCGGACGCCGGCGTTGAAGGCCGACAGGGCCGGGTTGAGGATGCCGCCGGCGGCCTCGGCATATTCGGCCAGCACGGCGGGCGGGGCCCACATCGGCGCGGCGCCGATCGCGGCCAGGCAGTAGTTCATCTGGCGGATCGACCAGATGAAGTCGAGCAGGCCGCGGGCCAGGGCCACCAGCACCAGGCCCAGCTTGATCTGGAACATCATCGGCGAGGTCTTGGCCAGCACGGCCAGGCCCTCGACGCTCTTCCAGGCGCTGTCGCCGCCGAACAGCACCCCTGCCGCGGCGGCGATCAGGATCAGGTTCGACGAAGCGAAGAAGCTGGCCGAGTTGATCGCGTGGCCCAGCAGCTGGCCGTCCAGCAGGGCGATCTCGCGCACCGCCATCTCCTGCATCCAGCGGCGACGGATCACGGTCATGTCGGTGTTGAGCACGCCGCCGCCTTCGCCCAGGCGCTTGAGCATGGGCTCGTACAGCAGCCAGCAGGCGGCGAAGACGATCAGGACCAGGATGTCGAGTAACGGCATGGACTGTTTCTAACGGGGCGCGGAGAGTCGGAAAACGGCGATCAATCTTCGTGGATCAGGCTGTTGTGCATCGTGTCCTTCAAGAGGACCGAGCAGATCAGCCCCACGGCCATCACGGCCGCCACGTAGAGATAGAAGGTGCTCTCCATCTGCTCGTGCTTGAAGGCCAGGGCGACCATCTCGGCTGTGCCGCCGAACAGGACGTTGGCCAGGGCGTAGGGCAGGGCCACGCCCAGGGCGCGGACCTCGGCGGGGAACATCTCGGCCTTCACGACGGCGCTGATCGAGGTGTAGCAGGACTGGAAGGCCATGCCGGCCAGGATCAGCACCAGGGCGCTCGATACCGAGGTCGCGTGGCTGATGCCGGTCATGATCGGCCAGATGGTCAGGGCCCCGCCGCCGAAGGCCAGGATCAGCATCGGCTTGCGGCCGACGCGGTCAGACAGCCAGCCGGCCAGAGGCTGGGCCAGCATGAAGCCGATCATCGACAGCGCGCTGATCTCCGAGGCCTGGCCCTTGTTGAAGCCGGCCGTGTTGACCAGGAACTTCTGCATGTAGGTCGTGTAGACATAGAACGTTAGCGAGCCGCCGGCCGTCAGGCCCATGATCATCAGGCTCTCGCGCGGGTGACGGCGCACCAGCGGCACGATCAGCGATACGAAGAACAGCACCAGGAACAGCGCGCCCAAATACTGGCCGGGCTTGGCCAAGGGACCGGTAGTGACGCCCAGGACGCCGGCGATCACCGTCAGCACCAGGAAGACGGCGGCGGCCGCCACCTGGCCGCGCGACAGGGTCTCGCGCTGGGCGGGCTTCTTGAAGGCGATGCTTTCTTCCAGGCCGCGGCGGATCCACAACACGACCACGGCCAGCACCGCGCCGATGATGAAGGGGATGCGCCAGCCCCAGGCCTTCAGCTGGTCCTCGCCCAGGGTCCGCTGCAGCACGATCAGCACGCCCAGCGCGATCAGCTGGCCGGCGATCAGGGTCACGTAGTGGAAGCTGGACCAGAAGCCGCGGCGGGCCTTGCCGGCCATCTCGCTCATATAGGTGGCGCTGGCGCCGTACTCGCCGCCCACCGACAGGCCTTGCAGCACGCGGGCGAAAAGCAGGATGGCGGGCGCAAACAGCCCGATGGTCTTGAAGTCGGGGGTGACGGCGATGATCAGCGCGCCGCCGCACATCAGGGCGACAGAGGCCGACAAGGCGGCGCGGCGGCCGGCGTGGTCAGCGTACATCCCCATCAGCCAGGCGCCGATCGGGCGGGCCACGAAGCCCAGGAAGAACACCGCCGCCGCCTGCAGCAGCTGGACGGTCTGGTCGCCCTTGGGGAAGAAGGCCGGGGCAAAATAGAGGGTGAAGGCGGCGTAGGCGAACCAGTCGTACCATTCGACCAGGTTCCCGGCCGAGCCGCCCAGAATGGCTTTCGCCCGGGCCACGGGCGACAGGCGCATACCAGCCTGCTCGGCGCTCGCCGTCATGAGTATCTCCCCTCCCGTTCAGAAGGGGAGATTAGGCGAACGCCGATCTAGGACAAGCGACCTAAATTCGGCCGAGCAGAACCAGGATGATCAGGATGACCAGGATCAGGCCCAGGCCGCCCGACGGGAAGTAGCCCCACGAACGGCTGTGACCCCAGGTCGGCAGCGCGCCGATGAGGGCCAGGATCAGGATGATGATGAGGATCGTGCCGAGCATGGTCCGAAGTTCCCTCCAATCCGCGTCAGCCACCGTGGCGACGCTGGGTCAGGACTTCGAAATTCGCGGCGACGCTTGTCGGTTCCGCGCCGTTTGGTTCCCACAAGACGCGGGAAGTCCGCGCCTAGGCTGGCGTGTCCTCGGCCTTGCGCAGGCGGATGGCCCACAGCGCGCCGATCACAGCACCCTTGACGCGGGGCAGCAACAGCAGGGTCAGGGCCGCCAGGGAGGCCAGGGTCAGCGGCACGGTGATCCACGGCGAGGCTTCCCAGATCCACGGGAAGAACAGCAGCGGCGCCACGACCAGGTGGCCGACGATCAGGATGGTGAAATAGGCCGGGCCGTCATCGGCCGGATAGCTGCCCAGCTCGTGACCGCAGGCCTCGCAGACCGGCTCGACCTTCAGGTAGCTGCGATACAGGCGTCCCTCGCCGCACTCTGGGCAGCGGTGGCGCAGGCCGCGCATGAGGCCGATCATCATGGGTGACGCGGAGGACGGGAACTCTGACATGCCGCTCATATGCGCTCTCGAACCCGACAGGAAAAGGGCGACCAGCCGTCGCACGGCGACGTTATGTCCGAGCTCTGCGTAAGGTCTTGTAGATTTTTGCCGCCAGTAGAACCCGATGGATTTCAAATTTGATCTGGATCAAATCCCGCAAACGATATCTGGGCGTCTGCAGATTTTTGACGAGAGGCGGAATTGTTCCAAGATCAAGGTTACGGGATCTTGAATTCACGACCTGAGGTCTTTGGAACGGTTGACGAACGCTGGCGTTGATCGCCTGAATGGAGGCATCCGATGACCCCAGAACGTCCGACCGAACCCGCTTCGGAAACGCCGCCGCGCAAGGGCGCCGGCGCCTCCAAGGCCGAGCACGCCGTCCGTCATGCACCGGAAAGCGCCGTCGCCCCGCATGAGAAGCGGGCGATCGGCGCGGAGACCTCGCGTGAGGAAGACGCTTGAGGCGGGCTCTTAGCGCTTGACGTCGCGCGCGGTGCTGCTGACGGCCTTGCCGACCGACGAGACGTCGCGGCCCGCGCCTTCGATGGTGTTGCAGGCCGAGACCAGCAGGGCGGCCGCAGCGGCGGCCAGGACGACGATCTTACGCATTTATCAGCTCCAGCTTGGAAAGCGCGGGACCTTAGCCATGGGCTGCGCCGAGCTTCAAGAGCTGGGCGCGGCCTGAGGTCTAGCGAACCCGTCGGACCGAGCTGTAGCGGTCGTTCTGCTTCTTGGGCAGGCTGGCCATGTCGTAGTCGTAACGCCAGCACTTGCCCTGATAGTAGGCGTGCTCGCAGAACTCCCAGGTCCCGCGCGAGATGCGCATGGACGAGACGCGGTCGTTGAAGCCCAGACGGTCCAGGTCCGGCGTGTCGCCGCGCAGCGGGCGGGCTTCGCCACGGAAGCCGTCATGCTCGAACAGCACGACCTCGCCGCCAGGACCCCAGCGGCCGTCTCGGCGATCATCGCGACGGTCGTCACGGCGGTCATCCCGCCGATCGTAGCGGTCGTCGCGGCCCTGGTAGCGGTCCTGGGCGACAGCGCCGGTGGCGATCAGGGCGATGGCCCCGCAGGCGATCAGGAAGGCGGTCTTGCGCATGATGACGGTCTCCTAGCGGACGCGACGGATCGAGCTGATCGCGTCGTTCCATTCGCGGGGCAGGATGGCTTGGTCGGCGTCGAGGCGGCTGCAGCGGCCTTGGTAGTTGGCGTGCTCGCAGATCTCCCAGCGACCACCGGTACGGCCGATCTGGATGGACGACGCCTTGTCGTTGAACTTCACCGCGCCGAGGTCGGGCATGTCGCCGTTCACTTCGAAGGCGCGGCCCTGGTAGTTGGGATCCTCGAACAGCACGACGCCGTCGCGGCCGCCGCCCGGACGACCGCCGCCGCCATTGTTCCAGCCGCCGCCGTTGTTGCCGCCGCCGTTGCCGCCGCCCCAACCGCCGCCGCCTTGGCCCGGGCCGACGAAGCCGGCGCACTGCAGGCGGCCGTAGCGGTT
>JAEXJH010000202.1 GCA_023445955.1 Pseudomonadota bacterium | reverse complement strand
CGGGCCCCTCCCTCTCTCAAAGAGAGAGGGGTTCAATCCCCACACCCCAGCGAGCGCAGCGCCGTGCAGATCACGAACGCGCGCTTTTCGGAACGGCCCGGCCGATTCCCGGGTTGATGCGGTGAGGGATCATTTTGGATGGGTTTCAGGACCATGTTTTCGCCAGCTCACAACTCCGCCGCGCGACGCTGCGCCGTGGCCGTGCTGGCGCTGAGCCTCGGGGTGGGGGCGGCCGATGCGGCGCTGGCGGGCAAGCGGCAGAAGACGCCGCAGACTTCCGCGGAAGCCAATACCGAGAGCCTGGGCTCGGCCGTCGCCGCGCCGCTGCGCGACATCAATGTCGTGCGCTCGGAGATTCCCGACCTGCTCAAGAAGGCCCAGACCGATCCCTACGCGCCGCCGGCCACCGGCTGCGCGCCGCTAAAGGCCGAGATCGACCAGTTCGACGAGGTCCTGGGCGATGACTACGACGACCGCAGCGACGACAAGAAGGACGGCCAGGGAAAGTCCCGCCCGATCCTGGGCGTCGTGGCCAGTACGATCACCGATGTCATTCCGATGCGCGGCTGGGTGCGCCGCCTGACCGGGGCCGAGCGCCACGACCAGATGGTCAATGACGCCATCCGCGCCGGCTTCGTGCGTCGCGGCTATCTGAAGGGCCTCTACAACGCCGGCACCTGCAAGGGTAATCGCCTGGTGTTCGTGGCCGCCAAGCCCGCCCCGCCGCCGCCGGTGGTGGCCGCCGAGGCGGTTCCCGTGCTGGTCGCCGCCCAACCGCCGGCCCCGACGCCGATGGTCAACGCCCCGCTCGCGCCGTTCTCGATGACGGTCCGCGTGGCCGCGGCCGACGCCGGGGGCGTGCAGTAGGGCTCTAGCCCCGCACGAAGATGTTGCGCAGCCAGTGGGCGCCGGCCTTGGTGGCTTCGCCCCAGTCCTCTTCCGACTCCTCAAGCTTGTAGCCCCAAGGGTTGAACAGCTTCAGCCGCGGCACCTTGGCGAAGGTCGCGGTGTCGCGGGTGGTCAGGGTCAGGCCGTGCTCCAGCGCCGTGGCGGCCAGCAAGGCGTCGCGGCTGTCGGCCAGGGTCAGCTGGGCGCGGCGACGGACCACGGCCGCGTCGATCGCCAGGATGCGGCCGTCGAAGGCGGGCGCGAGGCGGTTGTCGAGCCAGTCGCGCAACCGGACGCCCTGAGCCTTGTCCTTCTTCTCCGCGCGCGCCACAGCGGTCTCCAACTCCAGCAGGGTCAGCGCCGAGAGGAACAGGCTGGACCGCGCCGCGCCGGCGGCCCACGCTGTCAGGCCGCTGTCGGTCGCGCCGGCCTTGGCGTTGCGCAGCTCGAAGACGATGTCGGTGTCCAGCAGGTGCATCAGCCGTCCCAGGTTTCCGTCGAGCGCGGCAGGTCGACCGGCGCCAGGCCGGGCATGGCCAGCAGGTCGACGATGGTCTCGGTGTGGCCCGTCAGCCGGCGATAGGTCTCCACGCTCATCAGCACGTGGGTGGGACGGCCGCGGTCGGTGACGAACACGGGCTCGAGTCGCGCCGCGCGCTTGGCCTGGCTGACATCCTGGTTGAATTCGCGGCTGGTGAGGACCTTCATCACGGGTCTCGATGTCTGGAAATGACAAGGCTGTCTGTAGGTACGTTACTACATAGTGGCGTTCAGGCAACAAAAAATGGGCAACGAAAACAATCGACTGACAAGGTTGTCAAAATTGCCAGCGCGCCGTTGCGCTCGCGCCGGATTCCTGTGCGGCATGGGGTCAAGGCGCAAAGCCAGACGAGATCGCTAGGGGGCAAACTCAGTGTCAGACATTCTCGCGAGCACGCTCGCCACCTTGGCGGATACCCTTTCGCCGCACGGACCGGCCACCAAGGCCGCCGCCCACAGCTTCACGCCCGGCGATTTCTCGGTTCACTTCTTCCTGCAGCTGGCGGTGATCCTGCTGGCCTGCCGCGTGGTCGGCTGGCTGGGACAGAAGTTCCTGGCCCAGCCGCAGGTCGTCGGCGAGATGATCGCCGGCGTGGTGCTGGGTCCGTCGCTGCTGGGCCTTCTGGCCCCCGACTTCCAGCTGGCGCTGTTCCCCAAGGAGACCAAGACCGTCCTCTATGTCGGCTCCCAGCTGGGCGTGGGCCTCTACATGTTCCTGGTCGGCACGACGTTCCAGGTCGAGCACTTCCGGTCCAAGGCCAAGAGCGCGTTCGGCGTTTCGCTGGCCGGGATCGTCACGCCGTTCCTGGTGGCCGTGGCCATCACGCCGTTCCTGCTGAAGGTCCCGGGGCTGTTCGCGCCGACCATCAGCCAGGCCAACGCCACCCTGTTCATGGGCGCCTGCATCGCCCTGACCGCCTTCCCGATGCTGGCCCGGATCATCAACGAGCGTGGCCTGCAGAACACCTCGCTGGGCACGCTGTCGCTGACGGCCGGGGCCTTCGACGACGCCTGCTCCTGGTGCGTGCTGGCCATCGTGCTGGCGACGTTCGGCGGCGGGCCGGGCGTGGCGGTGCTGGCCATCGGCGGGGGCCTGGCCTGGGCGCTGTTCCTGGGTCTCTTCGGCCGCAAGCTGCTGGCCCCGCTGGGCCGCATGGTCGAGCGCGAGGGCCAGATGAGCCCGACCGTGATGGCAATCACCCTGATGGCGTTCTGCGTCTCGGCCTTCCTGATGGACGCCGTCGGCATCCACGCCATCTTCGGCGGCTTCATGCTGGGCGCCGTCATGCCGCGCGGCAAGTTCGTCGAGGAGCTGAAGCTGAAGGTCGAGCCGGTCGCCGTCGTGCTGCTGCTGCCGATGTTCTTCACCTATTCGGGCCTCAACACCCGCCTGGACATGGTCAACTCGCCCAGCCTGCTGCTGATCGCGGCGGGCGTGCTGGTCGCCTCGATCCTGGCCAAGGGCGTGGCCTGCTACGTCGCCGCCCGCCTGTCGGGCGAGAAGCACTCGACCGCCATGGGTATCGGCGCACTGATGAACTCGCGCGGCCTCATGGAGCTGATCATCATCAATATCGGCCTGCAGAAGGGCATTATCGGCCCGACCCTGTTCGCCATGCTGGTGCTGATGGCGATCGTCACCACGGTGATGGCCACCCCGCTCTTCGAAGCCGTCTACGGCAGGAAGGCGCGGGAGAGCGGAGAGCTGGAAGCCCTGCCGCAGGGCGCCAAGGCCTAAGATCCTTTCAGGAGCCGCTTCCCCGGGACCCGCTTCGGCGGGTCCTTTCGTTTGGGGTTAGACCCGCTCCATCGCCTTGTCGAAGCCCTGGCGGTTGATCTGGGCGATCAGGTCGCGGTGGCTGGGCAGGTCCTGGGTGGCGCGGTCGGCGAAGCCGCGGATCTTGGCGAACAGCTTGGTCGCGGCCGCGACGTCGGGGAACTCGCCCGCGCCATCCGACAGGTCGGTTTTGAAGCCCATGCCGTAGAGAATGTACTGGTAGTTGAAGAAGGCGAACGTCTCGAGGTCCAGCGTAAAGTCGAACCGCGAGGGCGGTCGCCAGCGCCACTGCTCCAGGAGCTCGGCCAGGCGGTCGGGGATCGAGGCGGGCAGGGTGTTCTCGCGCCAGAACGGCTCGGGCCGGCGGCTCAGCGCATAGTGCAGCTTCAGGAAGACGATGATGTTGTCGTAGCGCGCGGTCATCAGCGCGTTGAAGCGGCGGGCCGGGGCGCTGACGGGGCCGTTGTGCGGGAAGAGCTCGGCGATCATCGCCACGGCCGCTTCGATCAACACGACGCCGGTGGACTCCAGAGGCTCCAGGAAGCCGGCCGACAGGCCCACGGCGACGCAGTTCTTGATCCACTGCTGCTCGCGGTAGCCGGCGTCGAAGCTGATCTTGCGGGCGTCGATCTCGGCTCCGCCCAGATACTCGCGCAGCACGGCCTCGGCGGCGGCGTCGTCCATATGGTCGCTGGAATAGACGCAGCCGACGCCGCGCGCGCCTGAGAGGCCGATGTCCCAGGTCCAGCCGGCCGCGTGGGCGGTGGCGACGGTATAGCTCTGGATCGGCGCGTCGGGGCGCGCGTAGGGCGCGCGGCAGGCCAGGGCGCGGTCGGCGAACAGGATCGGCCGGGCCGACTTGAACGGCGCGCCCAAGGCCTTGCCGATCAGCTCGGCGCGGAAGCCCGAGCAGTCGACATAGAGGTCGGCGGTCAGGTCGCCGTGCTCGGGACTGACGATGCGGGCGATGGCGCCGGTCTCGTCCAGCGGCGCCTCCGCGACATGGCCTTGCAGATGCCGCACGCCCAGCTCGCGGGCGCGGTCGGCCAGCACCTGCGCCAGCTTGGCGGCGTCGAAGTGGTAGGCGTAGTTCAGGGGGCCTGCGAAGTCGCTCTCGTGCGGCCGCTTGGGCGCGCGGGCGGCGTCCGCGACCCGGGCTTGGATGGTCACGGCCTCGGCGAATGGCGCGCGGCCGGCCTCGTCCTGCAGCAGCCAGTAGGGCGCCAGGCTGGCCCCCTCGGTCGAGAACGGCGCCTCGAACGGGTGGAAATAGCTGTGATGCTCGCCGCCGTCCGGCGCCTGCGCCCAGTCGACGAAGCGGATGCCCTGCTTGAAGGTCGCCGAGGTCTCGCGAATGAAATGGGCCTCGTCGATCCCCAGGAACCGCAGGGTGTTGCGGATGGTGGGGAAGGTGGCCTCGCCCACGCCGACAATGCCGATGTCAGGCGATTCCAGCAGGGTGATCGTCAGGTGCGCCTGCTCGGCCACGCGCAAGGCCTTGGCCAGGTAGGCGGCCGCCAGCCACCCTGCCGTCCCGCCGCCCACGATGAGGATGCTTCGCCCACGCTGCATGGGGCAGTGATAGCAGAGTTCGGGGGCGGGGAGGGAGCGCGAGCGCGTCTCCCGACGCTTGGTTGGATTGTGGGTCGCTCGTCTTGTTTTAGCGCGTCGCGATGTCGACAGCGGTCAGGCGCCTAGAAGCGCCCGATGACGCTCAGCTCGAACCGGCGCAGGCGCGGATCGCCATAGGGGCTGAAGTTCGGGGTGGTCCGGCTCACGACGGCGGGAGGCTGGTGATCCATCAGATTCTGGAGGCTGAAAAGGATTTCGAGCGAGCGAAAACCGCTCGTGTTGCGCAGGTCAAATCGACGCGCGCCGTAGAGGTCGAAATAGACTTGCGCGGGGATCCTCGTGGCTCCCTGCTGCAGGATCTTTGCCGCAACGGCGGCGGGGCCATCATCGGACGTCGCCGGTCGATAGCTATCGTAGAAGGTGGCGCTCAGGCCCAGGGACAGCGCCCGCCGCGACCAGTCGATCCCGCCATTGGCGCGAAATTCCAGCGGGCCGTCCGCGAAGCCGACACGCTCGACCCAAGCGCTGTCGACATTGGCGCGCCGGCGAAGGTGCAACTGCCAGGTGGCCGATGCGTGAAACTGGAAATCGCCGAGATTTGGCGTTGGCAGGCGATAATTGGCGTCAAAATCCACCGCCTCGATCTGGGTCCTGCCGACGTTGAAACTGGTCGTGTCGACGGCCGTCACGACGCCCGCGCTGTAGCCCTTGGCCCGATCAGCCTCGGTCAGCGGCGCCCGGACGACGCGCCCGGGGAGCTCGTCCTCATGCTCAAGGACGTAGACGTAGTCTTGCGCGCGGTCGCTGACGATCTCGCGTTGCTTGAGTATGCGCGTGTAGTCGATCGAGACCCTGAGGCCCTCGATCGTCGGCGGCGTGACAACGGCCCCGATCGACACACTCCTGGCGCGCTCGGCCTGAAGGTTGGCCCCTCCGCCCCAGATCAGCTTGAACGGGCGTTCCGATCCCAGCGGCGCGCCGCTGCGTTTCAAGTCTGGCTGGACTTGATCGACCAGATAGACGGCCGTGGCGTCCGAGGCTTCGCGCGGATCGGCGGTCAGGCTGTAGGAAAACAGGCCATAGCTGTCGAGCGGCGGCGGCAGGACGCCCGAGGCGACGCTGGCTCGCACCATCAGTCCGTCATGCGGAAACACCTTCAGGCCCGCAGTGTAGACTGTTGGGCTGTAACGCGGGCGGACGGGCGGTCCGTCTTCGCCGTCGAGGTTGAAAGAATGGGCCTCCAGGACGGGCCGGTAGCTATCGCGGCGCAGAGCCAGCTGAAGCTCCAGCCCCTTGAGGAGCGAAGGACCGGTTTCACGATCCACGACCGGGGCCCTCAGCTCAGCATAAGCCGACCGCGTGCGCGTGGAAACCCCGGGCAAGGCGACGGCCGCCAGGCCTTCAGCGCCGCTGACGGCAAATAGATAGGTCGAGGACAGGACATGCTCGCTGCGCGATTCCGCCAGCAGCGACAGGGTGACGGGCCCTCCGGGGGCGTCCAGCAGCGGCCCGGCCAATCTCAGGGATAAATCCCCGAAGTGATTGGTCTGAGACCCCGTGTTGTAAGCCTTGAAATAGAAGGGGGCCACCGCGGCCTGGAACATCGCTTGACCCGCGAGCGGATCGACCGGCGTGCTGCTGGTCGCCGAGGGCAGGCCGTCACGGATGGCGGCGTTGAAATCACTGTTCAGCGTGACGCCCGATGCCGTTTCTCGAAGCCGGGAGCGCGCCCAACTGTAGTCGATGTCGCCTTTCCATGCGCCTGGCAGATCGACGATCAGCCCGCCGGTCAGGCGTAGGGTGCGGGTCTGGCTGCGCTGTCGGACGTCGACGCCGCCCAGCGGGTAGGTCACCACGATGTCCTGCTGAAAGGGATTGGTCGGCGCGCCCGCGGCGACGACCGAACTGAGCGAGCCGTATCTCAACATCGCCTCGCCGCTGTTCTGGAGGAGCATGGCGTCGAGATAGGCCTCGACGGAGCTTCCGAACCGATGGCGGCCGCTGGCGATCAGCGACATCGTCGACGGATGGGTGAGCAGGCTGCGGCGCGCCCCGGCGGCATCCGGCGACAGTGCGGTGTCGGCTTGACCGGCATGGGCCAGCAATTGCGCGACGCCGTCGGCGGCGACGCCGCGATAGTCGGCGTTCGCGAAGGTCGCCGACGCGCCCAAGGAGCCTCCGCCGTACTGGGGATCCAGCGTGAGAACCGCGCCCGAGCGGCTGATGATGTTGACCGATGCGCTGACGGGAGAGGTGCGTGCGAAGCCGATCGGATCGTTCGTCGCGCGCAGGTTCCGGGCGCGGACCGTGAAATCGCGATCGCCGTCCCGCAGGTCCGCGCCCCAATTCCCACTGAAGAGGATCAGTCCCCGAGACCGTCCGTCCTGCGAGGAGAAGCCAACCTGTCCGTCGATCCGGGCGAGCGCGGCGTCGCCGCGGCTGCTCAGCCCGTAGGCGACGCCGAAACGAGCGCCCTCGTAGTCGCGTTTCAGGACGATGTTGATCGCGCCCGCCGTCGCGCCGACCCCATGGATGCCCCCCGCCGTGGCGTTGAGCACCTCGACGCGATCGATGGCGGCCAGCGGGATGCCGTTCAGATCCGGCTGCAAGATGGACAGCGCCGTATCCAGTGACGGCAGGCTCGGCATTCGCCGGCCGTCGACCAACACCAGCGTCTGGTTGGCGCCGAGGCCGCGCAGGTTCACCTCAGATCGGCTGCTGCCGCCAGCTTCGGTCGTTCGTGACGCGGACTGCGTATTGGCCGTGACGCGACCGCGCAGGAAGTCGTCGAGGTTTGGGGCGTGGGCGTTCTCGACATCCCTGCTGCTCCAGACCTTGTAGGGCTGGATGTCGTTCTCGGTGCGCTGGATGTCGCTGTTCTGCGAGCGGCCGGTGATCAGGAGTTCGGGAAGCGCCACGGGGGCGTCCGGCTCGGGCGGCGGCAAAACCGGGGCGATATAGACGATATAGGCCCCATCAATGGTGCGACGGTAGGCCAGGTTCGAGCCCGCCAGCAGCAGGGGCAAGGCTTGGTCGATCGTATAGCGGCCTTTTACACGCGGCGCGGCGCGCCCGCCGATCGTCGGCGCCGCCAGGAGCAGCTCTCGACCCGAACGGCGAGCGACGTCCGTCAATGCGGTCGCCAGAGACTGCCCCGTGGTGTCGACCGCCAATGACCGGGAGCCTTGGGCGAATGCCAGCGTCGCGGGGGCGGCCGCAAGCGCGCTGGCCAGCACCGCCGCGCACAGGCTGTTCCCCCGCATCAGCAAACCCCCAAACCGGACGCCCATTAGCAGTTTGGATAACGGCGATCAATCAGCGTGCGGTCGGTGTCGACGTCGTGTGAAAGGGCGCAACCGGCGTTGGAGCGCCCAAGCCACGGGCCGTTTGTCCTGGGATCAAGCGCTTGAATTAAGGGGTGTTCCTGGGTCCGGGCGCCGACCGGAACGTTGCAGCGCTTCACCCCTTCGGGGTCACCTTGATGAGCTTGCCGTCCTCCTCGTCGGTCAGGACGTAGATCGCCCCGTCCGGGCCTACCACCACGTCTCGGACGCGGCCGCCGATATCGGTGAACAGGCGCTCCTCGCCGGCGACCTTGCCGTCCTTGAGGACCAGGCGGTCGACGTGCTTTTCCTTCAGCGAGCCGATCAGCAGGCTGCCCTTCAGGGCGGGGAACAGGTTGGCTTCATAGAAGGTCATGCCCGAGGGCGCGATGACCGGGTCCCAGTAGTAGACCGGCTGCTCCAGGGCGTCCTTGGACGTGATGCCGTCGCCGATCGGCTTGCCGGAATATTCCTCGCCATAGGTGATGGTGGCCCAGCCGTAGTTCTTGCCGGCCTCGGGGTGGTTCAGCTCGTCGCCGCCCCGCGCGCCGTGCTCGACGGTCCACAGCTTGCCGCTGGGGTCGAGCGTGGCGGCCTGCAGGTTGCGGTGGCCCAGCGACCAGATCTCGGGCTTGGCGCCGGCCCTTCCTTGTCCATTTGGGCCGACGAAGGGGTTGTCCTTGGGGATCGAGCCGTCGGCGTTGATGCGGATGACCTTGCCCAGGGTGGCGTCCAGGTGCTGGGCCTGGACGCGGCCTTCCAGGATCGAGCGCTCGCCGGTGGTGATGAAGAGCTTGCCGTCCTTGGCGAAGACCAGGCGGCCGCCGAAGTGCAGGGCGCTGTCCATCTTCGGCGCCTGGCGCCAGATGACCTGGACGTTCTCCAGCTTGGGCGCGGGGCCGGTGACCAGCTTGCCGCGCGCGACGGCCGTGCCGTTCACGCCGCCGTCTGCTTCGGCGTAGGCCCAGTAGACGAGGTGGTTCGTGGCGTAGGCCGGATCCAGCGCGACGCCCAGCAGGCCGCCCTGGCCCTCGGCGAACACTGCCGGCAGGCCCTCGACGGCCGGCGACAGCTTGCCGTCCTTGCCGAAGATCCGCAGGCGGCCGGCCCGCTCGGTCAGCAGGATGTCGCCGGTCGGCAGGAAGGCCATGCCCCACGGGTGGGACAGGCCGCTGGCCAGGGTTGTGTACTGGCCGACGGTGTTGGAGTTCAGGCCCGGTGCGCGGGTCTGGTTCGGGAACGCCGGCTTTTGCTCAGGCGCATTGGCCGCGCGGCTCTCGACGGGCGCGGCGGCCTGGCCTTCGGCCGGCTGAGCGGGAGCGGGACCACAGGCGGCCAGGGCGACGGCGAGGGCGGCGGAGGCGGTGAGCAGGGTGGTGCGCATGGCGCGACCTTAAGCTGCTTTTCCGGGCGGCGGCTACGGGTGAACGCCGGTCTTTTGCGACGTTTTATGGCTGGCGCGCGATCTCGCGAACGACGTCCAGGAAGGCCCGCAGCGCTGGCGGCGGAGCGCGATGGCCGGGATAGTAGATCGCCGCCGCTTCGCTGGCCTGCAGCCAGGGCGACAGCACTTCGCGCAGCTGGCCCGCCGCGAGCGCCTCGGCGGCGGCCGAGCCGATGACGTAGGCCACGCCGAGGCCGCGGATGGCGGCCTCGGCCATCAGCTCCTCGTCGTCCAGCACCACGGGGCCGGCGACGTCGACGGTCAGGGCCTGGCCGGCGCGTTCGAACTCCCAGCGATAGAGGCGGCCGCTAGGCACGCGGTGGCCGATGCAGCGATGTCGCAGCAGCTCGTCGGGCGTGGTCGGGGTTCCCGCTTGGTCCAGATAGGCGGGGGAGGCGACGCAGACAAAGCGCAGTGGCGCGCCGATCGGCACGGCGATCATGTCCTTGGGGATCGAGTCCATCAGGCGCACCCCGGCGTCGAAACCGGCCTGGACGATGTCGATCAACTGGCCCTGGACGACCAGGTCGACGGTCACGTCCGGATGGCGCTGCGCCATCACCGGCAGGACGTCGCGCACCAGGATCGCCGCCGCCGCCCGCGGCGCGTTGATCCGCACCACCCCGGCGACCTGCCCCCGGAACGGCGCGACGCTGTCCAGGGC
>JAEXJH010000201.1 GCA_023445955.1 Pseudomonadota bacterium | reverse complement strand
CGATCAGCGCCGCAACGGCGGCCAGGGTGAAGATGGCCCCGACCTTGCCCCGGAAGGCGCCGGCGACCAGCAGAACCAGCGCCGCGATCGCGAGAACGATCTCAGGCAGGACGAGCGTGAAGTGGGCGGAAAAGGTCATAGGCTCCTCACCCGCCCACGGCGGCGCGCCAGGCGCCGACGAGCGCGTCGACGGACGTCGCGGTCAGGTTGAACACGAGATTGGGGTAGATACCCAGCAGCAGGGTCATCGCGATCAGTGGCACGAAGAGAAGGATCTCGCGCGCATCCAGATCGGTGATGGTCTTCAGCTCTGGATTGGTGATCTCGCCGTACATGACCCGGCGATACAGCGTCAGGGCGTACATGGCCGACAGGATCACGCCGGTGGCCGACACGATCGCCGTCCAGGTCGAGGCCTTGTAGACGCCGGTCATGGTCAGGATTTCGCCGACGAAGCCCGAGGTGCCCGGCAGGCCGACATTGCCCATCGTGAACAGCAGGAACACGAAGGCGTAGTGCGGCATGCGGTTGGTCAGGCCGCCGTAGAACGCGATCTCGCGGGTGTGCATGCGGTCATAGACGACGCCGACGCAGAGGAAGAGCGCGCCGGAGATCACCCCGTGGCTCAGCATCTGGAACAGAGCGCCCTGCTCGCCGGCCGCGTTGCCCGAGAAGATGCCCATGGTCACAAAGCCCATGTGGGCGACCGACGAATAGGCGATCAGCTTCTTGATGTCGGTCTGACGGAAGGCGACCAGCGAGGTGTAGACGATGGCGATGGCCGACATCGCAAACACCAGCGGCTGGAACATCTCCGAGGCGTTGGGGAACATCGGCAGGCTGAAGCGCATGAAGCCGTAGCCGCCCATCTTCAGCAGGATGCCCGCCAGGATGACCGAACCGGCCGTCGGCGCCTCGACGTGGGCGTCGGGCAGCCAGGTGTGCACCGGCCACATCGGCATCTTCACCGCGAACGAGGCGAAGAAGGCCAGCCACAGCCAGGTCTGCAGCCACGGGGCGAACTTGAACGTCATCAGCACCGGGATCGACGAGGTGCCGGCGATGCCGATCATCGCCAGGATGGCGGCCAGCATCAGCACCGAGCCGAGCAGCGTGTAGAGGAAGAACTTGTAGGCCGCGTACACCCGGCGCTTACCGCCCCAGATGCCGATGATCAGGAACATCGGGACCAGGCCGAATTCGAAGAACAGGTAGAAGAGGACCAGGTCCAGCGCGCAGAACACGCCTATCACCAGGGTCTCCAGGACCAGGAAGGCGATCAGATATTCAACGACGCGCTTCTCGACCGACTTCCAGCTGGCGATGATGCAGATGGGCAGCAGGAACGCGGTCAGCAGGACGAACAGCACCGAGATGCCATCCACGCCCATGCGGTAGTGGATGCCCGCGAACCACGCGAAGTCTTCCACGAACTGGAAGCCCGGGTTCTTGGGGTCGAACTGCAGGGTCAGGACGATCGTCAGGCCGAACGTGACCAGCGTGGTCACGAGCGCGATCCACTTGGCCAGCGTGTCGGTCTTGGCGCTCTCGCCGCTGAAGGCGCGCGCGGCGAGGATGACCGCGACGCCGACGATCGGCGCGAAGGTCGTAAGGCTGAGAAGGCCGCTCATGAGCTCCGTCCCCCTCAACGGAAGGCGTACAGGGCGAAGGTCAGCAGGCCGGCGACGCCGAGCAGCATGACAAACGCGTAGTGGTAGAGATAGCCGGTCTGCAGCTTGCCGGTGCGCTTGCCCACCTCATACGAGAGGTTGGACACGCCATCCGGGCCGAGGCCGTCGATGATCTTCTGGTCGCCGCCCTTCCAGAACAGGTCGCCGAGGAACTTGGCGAAGCGCACGAAGGTGGCGTCGTAAAGCTCGTCGAAGAACCACTTGTTGTAGAAGAAGACGTACAGCGGGCCACGACGCTCGGCCATTTTCAGGCCCAGGCGCTGGTCGCCCTTCAGCAGATACACATAGACCGCGACCAGCAGGCCCAGGATCGAGGCGATCAGCGGGCTCCACTTCACCCACTCGGCCACTTCATGCGCCTGGTGGAGGACGTGGTTGGTCGGGGCATTGTAGATCGCACCGCGCCAGAACTCTTCCTGGTGGTGGCCGACGAAGTAGTCGGTGGACACGAAGCCGGCGAAGATCGCGCCCAGCGACAGCACCACCAGCGGGAACAGCATCACCCACGGGCTTTCGTGCGGCTTGTGGTCGTGACCATGGCCGTGATCGTCGTGCGCGTGGTCATCGGCCAGCGGCTCGTCATGCGTCTCGTGCGCGGCGCCGTGGGCGTCGTGCGCGTGAGCATCATCGTGGGCGTGATGGTCGTCATGACCCCAGCGCGCCTTGCCGTTGAAGGTGAAGAAGGCCAGGCGCCACGAGTAGAACGAGGTCAGGCCCGCGACGAGCACGCCGATCACCCAGGCGAACATGCCGATGCCGTTGTGCTGGCCGGCGGCGAACGCCGCTTCGATGATGGTGTCCTTCGAGTAGAAGCCGGCGAAGCCGAGGTGCAGCGGCGGCAGGCCCAGACCCGTGATGGCGATCGTGCCGATCGTCATGGCGATGAAGGTCACCGGCAGCAGCTTGGCCAGGGCGCCGTAGCGACGCATGTCCTGCTCGTGGTGCATGCCGTGGATCACCGAACCGGCGCCCAGGAACAGCAGAGCCTTGAAGAAGGCGTGCGTGAATAGGTGGAACATGGCCGCCTGATACGCGCCGACGCCGGCCGCGAAGAACATGTAGCCCAGCTGCGAACAGGTCGAGTAGGCGATGACGCGCTTGATGTCGTTCTGGGTCAGGCCGACCGTGGCGGCGAACAGCGCCGTCACCGCGCCGATCACCGTGACGATGTTCTTGGCCACCGGGGCGTATTCAAACATCGGCGACAGCAGGCACAGCATGTAGACGCCGGCGGTGACCATGGTCGCCGCGTGGATCAGGGCCGAGACCGGGGTCGGGCCTTCCATGGCGTCCGGCAGCCAGGTGTGCAGGAAGAACTGCGCCGACTTGCCCATCGCGCCGATGAACAGCAGGAAGCAGGCGATATCCATCAGCGGCCAGGTGTGACCCGCGAATTCCCAGGTCTTGCCGGCGTGGCTGGCGATCATCGGGAACAGCTCGGCGAACTGGATCGTGCCGAACGCCCAGAAGGTGGTCATGATGCCGAGGGCGAAACCGAAGTCGCCGACGCGGTTGACGACGAAGGCCTTGATGGCTGCGGCGCTGGCCGAGGGCTTCTTGAACCAGAAGCCGATCAACAGGTACGAGGCCAAGCCCACGCCTTCCCAGCCGAAGAACAGCTGCATGAAGTCGGCGGCGGTGACCAGCGACAACATGGCGAAGGTGAACAGCGACAGGTACGTGAAGAAGCGCGGCTTGCTGTCGTCCTCGGCCATGTAGCCCCAGGAGTAGATGTGCACGAGGGCCGAGACCGTCGTGACCACGATCAGCATGGTCGCCGACAGGGCGTCAATGCGGATCGACCAGTCAGCCTGGAAGTCGCCGATGTGGATGAACGGCAGCAGGTGGACGGTGAAGGCCTCCATGTGCCCCCAGGTCCACTGGCTGAACGTGTACCAGCTGAGGCCGCAGGCCAGGATCAGCGCGCCGGTGGTGACCGACTGCGAAGCCACGTTGCCGATGCGGCGGCCAAACAGGCCGGCGATGGCCGCGGCGATGATCGGCGCGAAAACGAGGATGGTGACAAGCGTCTGCATGACGTCGCTTAGCCCTTCATCATGCTGGCGTCGTCAACCGCGATGTCGCCGCGGTTTCGGAAGAAGGTCACAAGGATGGCCAGACCCACGGCCGCCTCGGCGGCGGCGACGGTCAGCACGAACATGGCGAAGATCTGCCCCGCCACGTCGTGCAGGAAGGACGAGAACGCCACGAGGTTGATGTTCACCGCCAGCAGGATCAGCTCGATCGACATCAGGATGACGATGACGTTCTTGCGGTTCACGAAGATGCCGAAGACGCCGATCGTGAACAGGATCGCCGCGACGACGAGATAGTGCGACAGCCCGATCATTCGGAGATCCCCTCGCCCGGCTTGATCTGAACCAGCTCCATGCCGGTCTTGGGGGTGCGGGCCACCTGCTTGCCGATGTCCTGGCGCTTGACGCCCGGCTTGTGGCGCAGGGTCAGGACGATGGCGCCGATCATGGCGACCAGCAGCACCAGGCCCGCCAGTTGGAAGAAGAAGACGTAGTCGGTGTAGAGCACCTGGCCGATCGCTTCGGTGTTGGGCACGCCGCCCGGTGAGGCGTTCGGCAGAGCATTCCGCGAGGCCGCGCCGTTGGTGGCGACCGCGGCCACGACCATCACCATCTCGGTGGCGATGACCAGGGCGATCGCCCCGCCGAACGGCAGGTACTGCACGAAGCCCTGACGAAGCTCGGCGAAGTCCACGTCCAGCATCATGACGACGAACAGGAACAGCACCGCGACCGCGCCCACATAGACAACGATGAGCAGCATCGCCAGGAACTCCGCGCCCAGCAGGACGAAGAGGCCGGCGGCCGAGAAGAAGGCGGTGATCAGGAAGAGCACCGAGTGCACGGGATTCCGCGCCGACACGACGAGAAGACCCGCCGCGATGGTCGTGAATGCCAGCAGATAGAAAGCGATCGCCTGCAAGGGCATTGGCCCAGGGCTCCCCTGAAATCTTACGTTCGATGACGTCGACGCCTTACGGCGCAACGCCTGCTTCGGATTCGCCCGTCTCTTAGCGGTAGGGCGCGTCCAACTCCAGATTCTTCGCGATCAGGCGCTCCCAGCGGTCGCCGTTATCGAGAAGACGTTCCTTGTCGTAGTAGAGCTCTTCGCGGGTCTCGGTCGCGAACTCGATGTTCGGACCTTCCACGATGGCGTCCACCGGGCAGGCCTCCTGGCACAGACCGCAGTAGATGCACTTGACCATGTCGATGTCGTAGCGGGTCGTACGGCGGCTGCCGTCCTCGCGCGGTTCGGCTTCGATGGTGATGGCCTGGGCCGGGCAGATGGCTTCGCACAGCTTGCATGCGATGCAGCGCTCTTCGCCCGACGGATAGCGGCGCAGGGCGTGCTCGCCCCGGAAGCGCGGCGACTGCGGGCCGCGCTCGTTCGGGTAGATCACCGTCTTCTTCGGCGCGAGCATGTACTTCATGGCCAGGCCGAACGCGCCGGCGAAGTCCAGAAGGGCCGCGCCCTTGGCCGCTTGAGTGATGCGCTGGAACACCAGAGCTCTCCTAAAACCTATACTTCCGAGGAGGTGCGTAGGCCCCTCCCCGTCTCGATCTGGGCGTAAGCCCTATTTCGTCTCGCGTGGGATCACGCAGGTGTAGTTCGACAGCTGAGCGGGGTCGCCCCCGTCCTGCTTGGCGCGGATGGTCCCGCCGGCCGCCTTGCACTTGTCGCCTTCGCGACGGAGGTCGTCGTAGCTGACCACCCCATCGCCCAGCGAATAGGACCGCTCCGGCGCCGGGCCGACCGCGCAGGCGGTCAAGGCCAGGCCGGAAAGTCCCAGGGCAAGGATCCCCGCGCCGCGCATCAGGCCCCCGGACCGAACACGCGCCAGGCGGCCACCGCGGTCACCAGCACCAGCGAGGTCGGCAGGAACACCTTCCAACCCAGGCGCATCAGCTGGTCGTAGCGGTAGCGAGGCACGATGGCCTTCGCCATGGCGAACATGAAGAACCAGAAGCAGATCTTGGCGTAGAACACCAAGGCCAGCATGAAGTTGACCAGGAACGGCGGCCAGCCGGCGGTGAAAGTGATCGGGAAACCCGGGTTCCAGCCGCCGAAGAACAGCACGCTGATCATGGCGCACATCAGGACGATGTTCGAATACTCGGCCACCATGAACAGCAGGTACGGGGTCGAGCTGTACTCGACCTGATAACCAGCCACGAGTTCGGATTCAGCTTCCGGCAGATCGAAAGGCGGGCGGTTCGTCTCGGCCAGGGCCGAGATGTAGAACATGCCCATCGAGACGATCATGATCGGCAGCAGGACGATGTTCTTCAGGCCGCCGCCGAAGACGTTCCAGTTCCAGATCCAGCCCGACTGCTTCTCGACGATGGTCGACAGGTTCATCGAACCGGCCAGCAGGATCACCGTGATGATGATCAGGCCGATCGAGACTTCGT
>JAEXJH010000200.1 GCA_023445955.1 Pseudomonadota bacterium | reverse complement strand
CGCAGCGTGGCCCTGACCGAGGCCGGCGAGCGCCTGTTCGAGCGGGTGTCGCCCGCCTTCCGCGACATCGACGACGCGCTGGACGATCTCAACAACTTCCGCGGCCGGCCGATGGGCACGCTGCGCTTCAACGCCGCGCGTGGGGCGGTCGAGCTGGTCCTGCTGCCGGCGGTGACCCGGTTCATGGCCCAGCAGCCCGGCGTGAAGGTCGAGATCATCGCCGACTCGGCCCTGGTCGACATGGTGGCCGAGGGCTGTGACGCGGGCATCCGCTTTGGCGAGACGATCGCCCAGGACATGGTCGCCGTGCCGATCGGCGGGCGCCAGCGCACGGCCATCGTCGCCTCGCCGGCCTTCTGGGAGGCCCACCCCAAGCCGACGCGGCCGGAGCAGCTGCGTGAGCTGCCCTGCATCCGCTTTCGCTTTGCCAGCGGCCGGTTCTATGCCTGGGAGTTCGAGCGCGGCGGTGTCGAGCTGAACATCGAGGTCGACGGCCCCCTGACCTTGAACGACCAGCAGCTGACCATCCAGGCGGCCCTCGACGGGCTGGGCGTGACCTTCGCCTTCGAGGAGCAGGTCGCCGATCTGATCGCGGCGGGCAAGCTGGTGCGGGTGCTGGAGGACTGGTGCCCCTATTACGGAGGCTTCTATCTCTACTATCCCAGCCGCCGCCGCGCGCCCGCGCCGCTGCGGGCCTTCATCGATTT
Organism: Pseudomonadota bacterium; assembly: GCA_023445955.1. Lineage (GTDB taxonomy): Bacteria > Pseudomonadota > Alphaproteobacteria > Caulobacterales > Caulobacteraceae > Caulobacter. The sequence continues at coordinate 16,320 of JAEXJH010000200.1, read as the reverse complement.
TCTGCGGGAGGAGGGCGCTTAGGTCTCGGTCTGGAACTTATCGACCGCCTTGCGCAGGGCGCCGACATTGATCGGCTTGGCCAGCACCTCGACGTTCTCGAAGCCCTTGCGCGGCAGGTCGCCATAGCCGGTGGCGAACACGAACGGCACGCCCTGCTCGCGCAGCGCCTCGGCGACCGGGAACACCATCTCGCCGCCGATATTGACGTCCAGCACCGCGCCGTCGGGTTGCGGCTCGCCGCTGCCCAGAAAAGCCAGGGCGTCGTGTACGGCGCCGAACGAGCCGGCGATCTCGCAGCCCAGATCGCCGAGCATGTCCTCGACCATCATGGCCACCAGCGCCTCGTCCTCGACGATCATCACCTTGGAAGATTTCATGCGGCCAGACTCACCCGTTCCGACAGCGGCGCGCGCAGGCCGTAGACAAAGCCTTCCGGCGCGAAATCCAGGGTGGCCTTGCCGCCCAGGTCGCGGGCCAGGCCGCGTTGGATCATCTGCAAGCCGAAGCCGCGGCGTTCGGGAGCGCCGAGCAGGGGCGGACCGCCGACCTCGCGCCAGGTCAGGGTCAGGTTTGGCGGCGAGGCGGCCTCTTCGACCGACCAGCGGATGATCACCTGGCCTTCGGGCGTCGATAGGGCGCCATGCTTGGCCGCGTTCACGGCGAGCTCATGCAGGGTCATATGGACCGAGACCGAGGTCTCGGCGCTGAAGGAGAGGGCCGGACCGACGATGTCGAAGCGTTCGGCCAAGTCGGCGCTGAACGGAGCCAGGGCCTTGTCCAGGATGTCGTGGAACTGGGCGCGGCCCCAGGCGCGGCGGGTCAGCAGTTCGTGGGCCTGGGACAGCGCGAGAAGCCGTTCCTCGAACACCTCGGCGAAGGCCTCGGGCGAGGGGGTGGCGCGCAGGGTCTGGCGCGAGATCGACTGGACGATCGCCAGGGTGTTCTTCACCCGGTGGTCCAGCTCCTGCAGCAGGAAGGTGCCGTGGTGGCGGGCGTCGACCAGGCTGTCATGCAGCCGGCCGCTCTCCAGGGCCGAGGCCGTGGCGCGGGCGATGACCTGCAGCTTTTTGACGATCTCGGGCGGCGGGACATACTCCTCCGCCCAATAGGCGCCGATCGCGGCGACCGGGTCTTCCATCCGCACCGGCGTCATCACCAGGCTCTTGACGAAGGTCGGCCGGTACGCGTCGTGCGGGATGCGCTCGTCCAGATAGATGTCGGGTATGATCACCGTCTGGCGGTTCAGCATGGCCCAGCCGGAGATGCAGGCGGTCAGCGGAAAGCGCTTGCCCTTCCACAGTGGGCCGATCGCGTCTTCGTCGAAGTACCAGCACTGCTCGTTGTCACGCAGGACGAACGCTACGCCGTCGGCCCCGGAGACCTTTCGGGCCGCCTTGCGAACCACATCGGCGACCTCGGCGATCGTGCGAGTCGCCGACAACGCCTCGATCGTCTCGATCAGCGTGATCAGCCCCTCGTCGGGCGCCGCAACCTCGTCTCGGAGCGCTAAGTCCAGCATGTCTCCAGCGTTGCACGTTGGTTGTGGTTGAAACCCTAACACGCAGGCCGCGCCCGGCAAGCAGAGCTGTCGGTATACGATCCGCGCAATCGCACATGCGCATGGGTTGAGCGCTGAATTGACACTTGTCACGCCGGGGGCGTTGCGAGCGGAAGCTTGAAAAGAACGCTGATAGGTCAAGGCGCTAACCGGATTTCGCGGCGTTTCGACTGCCAAAATCGGCGTCACGCCGGGCGCCACGCGACGCGTGTGTTGGGCGCCTGTCGCGCGTCAAACGGTCGCGGGCGTTTATGAGCGTCTTCAAGAGATGACGCCGGGCGGCGTCCAGCGCATCTCCTGGTAGACCTCGGTTGACGCGATGATCGCGAAACCCAGTCGGGCATAGAGCGCCGTGGCGCGGAGATTGTCGCAGGCCACTTTCAGAGCCATCGGCAAGCCGGCCTCGCGCGCTTCGTCCATCAGCCGGCCGATCAGCACTGAGCCCAGACCTTGGCCGCGCCACGCCGGGTCCAGGGCGATATCGACCAGGCGCAGGCGGTCGGAGGTGCGATCGCTGATCAGGCGCCCAATGGGAACGCCGTCCACCTCGACGATCTCGCGAAGGGCGGCGGGGAACTGCGCCCGATAACCGAGGCTCTGGGCGTCGAACTGCTGGCGCAGCAGCGCTTCCAGGGCTGGCGCGGGCAGGTTCATCGGCGCGAAGGCCTCCGCGCGGTCCTTGGCGAATAGCGCCAGCAGGAAGGGCTGGTCGGCTGGGGCTTCGGCGCGGCGCGTGACCATAGGGGCGATCCCCGTCAGTTGCGCGACGGGAAGATGCCCTCCAGCGCAATGCAGACGTTCAGGCCCAGATAGGGCTGCCGGTTTTCGTGCGCTTGGCCAACGCCCGCGGTCGCCAGCGCGCTGGGGTGCAGGTTCGTCGGATTGGTCAGCGCCGCGCCATACGGCGTGAAGGGCTGGGTGGAGCCGCCCTGGGGCGCATGCTGCTCGCTCTTGCCCAGCACCGAGGTGGAGTCGGCGAACGCGGTGTTGGTTTGGGCGTCGACCGTGTTGTTGGCCTGCAGGGTATGAGTGTGCGAGGGGATCTCGCCGGTGGTCAGGGCGTGGAAAGGTTCGCCGCCCGTCTGGGCCAGGGCGTGCTGGGCGTCCGCCCCCACAGCCCCGCGGCCTCTCAGGTCCGGCAGGCGGAAGGTCTGGATGCCGTCGCCGCCATAGGTCGTGCCCAGCACCGAGAACAGGGCCTGGTTCTGGCTGATGGCCAGAATCTGGCCGGCGCACTGCGCCCAGCCGCGCGGCGCGAAGGGCAGGGCCCAGACGCGGATTTCGCCGATGAAGGGTTCGCTCATGCCGAGCTCTCCTAAGGAATTGAAGGGGCTCAGCCGCGCGGCGGGAACACGCCCTGCAGCGCGATGATGTAGTTGACCGCCAGGTAGGGCATGACGTTGTTGTGGGCCTGACCGCTGCCGATGGAGGTCATCACCGGGGTCGTCAGCGCGACGTTGGGCGCGGAGGCGCAGTACAGGCCGGCCGCCGTGCCGGACTGGATGCTGCCCGTCGCCGCCCCGGCCAGGACGGCGGCGGGGCCCGGCCCCTGGTTGCCTTGGCTGTCGGACACGTTGAGGCCATGGCCGTGTTCGGCCAGCTCGTCAGGCTGCAAGGTCACGGTGGTGACCCCGCCCTGCTGGCCGCGGGCATAAACGCTGAGACCAGGCGCGCTGGTGTCGCTGACGTGGATCGGCAGGCGTCCGCCGATGTTCGGCAAGGCGAAATTGGTTACGCCGTCGCCGCCATACACATAGCCCAGGACGGCGAACAGCACGCTGTTTTGCGCGACCTTCAGCAGCTGGCCGTTGCACAGCGCCCAGCCGGCCGGCGCGAAGCTGCCGGCGAACATCCGGATCTCACCGATGAACGGGTCCATGGCGGTCTCTCCCCCGAGAGGCGGTTAGGGCTGCGTCGGGAAGACGCCGTTTACGCAGATGATGAAGTTGATCGCGATGTAGGGCTGCATGTTCTCGTGCGGCGCCGACTTGCCGGCCGGCGTGGTGCTGGCGGTCGAGGTGGCCGCCTGGGTTCCGTCACTGACGCCGGCATAGGTTTTCAGCGCCGTGCCGTTCGGACCGGGGGCCGCCAGAACGGTCGCCGCCACGGGGGAGTCCACGGTCCCCACGTCCTTGCTGGCCTGCATCTGGTGCGTGTGCTGGGGCAGCTCGTCCGGCGTCAGGGCGACCTTTTCCGCGCCGCCGCTCTCACCCAGGGCCACATTGGGAAACCCCGGACCCTGGCCGCTGTGCATGGGCGTGCGGCCGCGCAGGTCGGGCAGGGCGAAGCTGACGTTCGGCGCGCCGCCATAGGTGTTGCCGATCAGGGCGTAGAGCGCGTCGTACTGGCCGACCTGCAACAGCGTTCCGTCGCACAGCGCCCAGTTCACGGGCGCGAAGTCGCCGCCGAACATGCGGATTTCGCCGATATATCCGTCTGACAAGGCTCCCCCTCCCTGTTCTACGAGGCGGATAGGCCTCGGAGACGGTCGGCGGGTGCGTCAACTCGCCGCAGTCTCAACTGGGACGGTCTCACCCCTCAGCACACGCGTCAAGCGTTCACGGTCCAGGGCGCCCTCCCAGCGAGCGACGACCAGGGTGGCCACCCCGTTGCCGACCAGATTGGTCAGCGCCCGGCACTCGCTCATGAACCGGTCGACGCCGACCAGCACCGCCAAGGCCGCGATCGGGATGTCGGGCACGACCGCCAAGGTGGCGGCCAGGGTGATGAAGCCTGCGCCCGTGACGCCGCTGGCGCCCTTCGAGGTCAGCATGGCCACGCCCAGCAGCGCCAGCTCCTGGGTCAGGGTGATGTGGGTGTTGGTCGCCTGGGCCAGGAACAGGGTGGCCAGGGTCATGTAGATATTGGTGCCGTCGAGGTTGAAGCTGTAGCCGGTGGGGATGACCAGCCCGACCACCGATCGGCGGGCGCCGGCGTTCTCCAGCTTCATCATCATCTGCGGCAGCACGCTCTCGGACGAACTGGTGCCCAGCACGATCAAGAGCTCCTCGCGGATATAGGCCAGGAACCGCAGGATCGAGAAGCCGCACGCCCAGGCGATGGTCCCCAGCACCACCAGCACGAACAGGATCGAGGTGAGATAGAAGGTCGCCACCAGCGCGCCCAGCTGCATCAGCGCCCCGATGCCGTACTTGCCGATCGTGAAGCCCATGGCCCCGAACGCGCCGATCGGCGCCAGGCGCACCACCACGCCGATGATGCCGAAGAACAGCTTGGCTGCGTCCTCCAGCACATTGGCCACCTTGTCGCCGAACTCGCCCAGCCGCGTGCAGGCGAAACCCGTCAGGATGGCGATCAGCAGCACCTGCAGCAGGTTGCCTTCCGAGAACGCGCCGAAGAAGGTCTCCGGGATCAGGTGCAGCAGGTAGGCGACCAGGCCCTCGCCGTGCTTGGCCTTCTCCAGGTAGCCGGCGGCGATCGAGGGATCGATCGTCTTGGGATCGATGTTGAAGCCGGCCCCAGGCTTCAGCGTGCGGCCGACCAGCAGGCCCAGGACCAGAGCCAGGCTCGAGACGACCTCGAAATAGAGCAGGGCTTTGACGCCCACCCGGCCGAACGCCTTGATGTCGCCCATCCGCGCGATGCCGCCGGCCACGGTGCAGAAGATCACCGGCGCGATGACCAGCTTGATCAGCTTGATGAACCCGTCGCCCAACGGTTTGACCGCCACCCCGATCTTCGGCCACAGCGCCCCGACCAGGATCCCCAGCGCAATGGCGATCAGGACCTGGACGTAGATCGATTTCAGATGCCGCACTACGTTACGCCCCCGAAGCCTTTTCGACGGGGTTCGCACGCCCGCCATCTTGCGCTATTGACCCTGCGCCTCGTGAGCGAGGCCCAGTAGCTCAGCAGGATAGAGCAGCGCTTTCCTAAAGCGAAGGTCGGGGGTTCGAGTCCCTCCTGGGCCGCCAGAGGCGTGACGCCACAGAGCAATTTTCACATCCTGGGCGGAAATATGTAAGTTATACGCTTCAGGGTTGACCAGGCTTCGCCTTGGTCGGAGCTTAGGCACGCGAGCAGCGACGCTCGACAGGACCGGGCTGGAGCATTTCCGATATGACCCAGGGCAAGGATTCACGCGAGCGGGTGATCTTTGACCCGATCCTTGGACAGCTTGAGGCTTTCGTGGCCAATAACCGAGGCGATATTCGGGTCCAGGATGAAGAGATCAGGGCCGAGTTGCTGGCGGTTATCGAGACGCAACTCCACGAGGTTTCCTCCCGCTCGGGTCAGTTCAGCCTCATCCACGAGGCCGTGGCCAAGGCGGAGCATTTCTTCGCGGAGACGGCCTCCGGGATTCCGAAAGAAACGCTGATGTCGCTTGCTCGACGAGCGCCGTCTGTCTTCCTCGATGGATCAGACCTCCTTTTGGCGTCGCTGATCGTCAAGCACGCCACGCCGGACGCCCTGGCGTCCTGGTCCTTTACTGCAGATCGCGTCCGGGGACTTGGCGTTTTCTTTACCGTGGGCCAACTGAAGCAGATATTCCGATTGATCGCCGTCGCCAAAGCGATGAACAATTTGATCAACATGGCGCGCTGGCTCGGAAAGGGCGGCAAGCTAGAGGTCAGGGAGAAGGGTGGGGTTAGCGTTTCGCTTCCGGACCACGTCCGCCAAGCGGTGGAAAACTATGAGCGGCGTCGACCGCGCTCGCGAATGCTTGCCGCGGGCGGGTTCTTTGCTCCCGAGGCGGATCCACAGCAGTGGTCGCCATTTCGTGTTCCAGTCCTATTGTCGCTCGGCGGGCAAATGATCGAGGCTCCGGCAGGCAGCCAGCGCTGGCTCGCCTTCGAACGCTATCCAACGGCTACCGATGGCGGCGGTTTAGCCAAACTTCTTCGTGGCTATGACGAGGCGCTGCTTGAAACCTTCAGCGTCGGGGCCGATGCGATCATTCATTTCCTAACGGCGTTCTCGGTGCTCATCCTTCATAGTTCGCCCACACTCGATAGTCGTGAAGGTGCTCTGCAGCTGCAGGCGGCTGATACCGCCGCGCAGACCGAACACATGGTCGGATTCGCCTTCGGGTTGGGACGGAAGGGCTTTCTGCGATTTTCGCGCGCCGAAATGATTCAGCAAATCGGTCGTGTGAGAACGGACATCGCATCGGACCAAAATACCAGTGAAGTACTCGCGGCGAAATTCATCGATGCGTTCACGATGCGATCGAACACAGCAGGGGGCATGGACGTGGTAGCCGCCCGCGCCATTCCATTTCTGCACGCGTCAACCGAAGAGTACATCTATATTGATGTGCTCCTTGTCTGGGATTTCTTGGCCGGTTTATTGGAGCGGGGCAAGGAATGGTACGCCAGCCAACATGGCGACCAGTTCGTGCTCCAGCTGAAGCGCTGGTTGGATGCGGAGGCTCCGGGGCAAGTCGTCAGCTCCCGTCGCGCTGTACGACTGCCTAGCGGCGCTTCAAGCGATATCGACCTCCTGGTGAGGCGGGGCGATGTCCTTTGGGCTGTCGAATGCAAGGCTTATGGCAAATCAAGGGCTTTCATGATCGGTGAGCCCGCCGCGATCACCGAGCGACGAGGCAGGATCCGCAGGGCAGTCAGCCAAGCTCAGCGCACTACGGAAGCTTTCGCGCGCCAAGTCGCAAGTGGTGAAACCGAGTTCGATAAACATCTGGCCGTTGAATGGTTGGTCTGTAGCCCAACCACCGAATTCCTGTCGCCGTACGATGAGCACGGCTTGATCGACGATGTCACGCCAAGGGTGGTGACGCCGGAGGAGCTTCTGGAGCTTCTTTTGGCGCGCCGATCCGACGCAGCTTGACAGAGTTTTGCGACCTTTGGCGACGCTGAATCGTACGACGATGCCTGCCAGATCTTCAATCACAATGGTCGGCTACGCCACCGCCGGCATCCCCTCCAGCAGCTTGTCCAGCGTCACCGGGTACTCCCGCACCCGTACGCCGGTCGCGTTGTAGATGGCGTTGGCCACGGCTGCCCCAACCCCGCAGATGCCAAGCTCCCCGACGCCCTTGGCCTTCATCGGCGAGGACATCGGGTCGGTTTCGTCCAGGAAGATCACCTCCTGGTGCGGGATGTCGGCGTGGACGGGCACTTCGTAGCCGGCCAGGTCGTGGTTGACGAAGAAGCCGATGCGCGTGTCGACGACCAACTCCTCCATCAGGGCCGCGCCGGCGCCCATGGTCATGGCGCCGATCACCTGGCTGCGGGCGGCCTTGGGGTTGAGGATGCGACCGGCGGCGCAGACGGCCAGCATGCGGCGGATGCGGATTTCGCAGGTGGCCACGTCGACCCCGACCTCGACGAAGTGACCGCCGAAGGTCGACTGCTGGTGGGTCTTGGCGAGGTTGCCGTACTCCATCGTGTCCTCGACGACGATCGGTGCGTCGGCGGCGGCCTGGGCGAGGGGGAGGCTCTGGTTGCCCAGCTTGACCCGGCTGTCGACGAACTCGGCCATGGCCGGATCGAGGCCAAGCTTCGTCGCCACCGCTTCGCGCAGCTTCACGCAGGCCGCATAGACCCCGGCCGTCGAGCTGTTGGCGCCCCACTGTCCGCCGGAGCCGGCCGAGACCGGGAAGGTCGAGTCGCCCAGCTTCACGGTCACCTGGTGCAGCGGCACGCCCATCATCTCGGCGGCGGTCTGGGCGATGATCGTGTAGCTGCCGGTGCCGATGTCGGTCATGTCGGTCTCGACCACGACCTGGCCGGTCGGCTCAAGCCGCACGCGGGCGCCGGACTTCATCACGAGATTGTTGCGGAAGGCCGCCGCCACGCCCATGCCCACCAGCCAGCGGCCGTCGCGGACCTGGCCGGGGCGGGCGCTGCGCTTGGCCCAACCGAACGTGTCGGCGCCCGTGCGCAGGCACTCGACCAGCTTGCGCTGCGAGAACGGCCGGCCGGGCTTTTCCGGGTCGACCTGGGTGTCGTTGAGCACGCGCAGTTCGATGGGGTCGAGGTTCAGCTTCTCGGCCAGCTCGTCGATGGCGATTTCCAACGCCATCAGGCCGGGCGCCTCGCCGGGCGCGCGCATGGCGTTGCCCTCGGGCAGGTCCAGCGTCGCCAGCTTCATCTTCATCAGGCGGTTGGGCGCGGCGTAGAGCAGGCGGGTTTGCTGGGTGGCCGTCTCTGGCCCGCCGCCAGCCAGGTCGCCGGACCAGCTCTCGTGGCCGATGGCGGTCAGCTTGCCGTCCGGCGTCGCGCCCAGGCGGATACGCTGGATCGTGGCCGGGCGGTGGGTGGTGTTGTTGAACATCAGCGGACGCTGCAGGGCCAGCTTCACCGGCCGGCCGGCCGCCTTGGCGCCGAGGGCGGCGAGGATGGCGTCGGCGCGGACGAACAGCTTGCCGCCGAACCCGCCGCCGATATAGGGCGAGACCAGGCGGACATTGTCCTTGGGGACGCCCAGCGTCTTGGCGACGTCGCCGCGGCCCCAGGCGACCATCTGGTTGGCGGTCCAGACCGTCAGCTTGTCGCCCTTCCAGGCCGCGATGGTGGCGTGCGGCTCCATCATGGCGTGGGCGTGATCGGGGGTGGTGTAGGTCGCGTCCAGCTTGACCGGGGCGGCGGCGAAGGCGGTGTCGAAGTCGCCGATGCTGGTGTCGGGATTGTCCTTGCCCGCCGGCGGCGCGCCGTCCTTGGCCGAGGCCAGGTCGAAGCTGCCCTTGGCGCGTTCGTAGTCGACCTTGATCAGGTTGGCGGCGGCGCGGGCCTGTTCGAAGGTCTCGGCGACCACGACGGCGACGGCCTGGTGATAGTGCTGGATCTGCGGCCCACCCAGGAGGTCGGCGGTGTTGAAGTCGCCCTTGGTCAGCTTGCCGGCGTTGGCGGCGTTGACGATCGCCAGCACGCCCGGCGCGGCCTTGGCGCGGGTCAGATCCATCGAGACGATGCGGCCCTTGGCGATCGCGGCGCCCAGCGCGTAGCCATAGGCGACGTTCTCGAGGGCGTCGTGACGTTCATAGGCGTACGGCGCCGTGCCCGTGGTCTTCAGCGGGCCGTCGATGCGGTCGGTCGGCTTGCCGATGACCTTCAGTTGGTCAATCGGGTTGGTCGTGGCGGGGGTGTCGAACTTCATGGCGATCAGCTCCGCGCAGCGGTGATGGCCGCGCCCAGGGCGCGCTCGGCCAGGGGCAGTTTGAAGGCGTTCTGAGCGGTGGTCTTGGCGCCGGCCAGCAGCAACTCCGAAACCGACTTGATCCCCTGCGGCAGGGCGCTGTCGGCAGCCTCGACCCGCCAGGGCTTGTGGGCGACGCCGCCCAGGGCGACCCGGCCCGAGCCATCCTTGTGCAGGATGGTCGCCACCGAGACGAGGGCAAAGGCGTAGGACGCCCGGTCGCGGACCTTGTGATAGGCGTGCACGCCGCCGACGGGTTTCGGCAGGGTCACCGCGGTGATCAGTTCGCCCGGCGCCAGGGCGGTCTCGACGTGCGGCGTCGCGCCCGGCAGGCGGTGGAAGTCGGCGATCGGGATGGTGCGGGTCGCGCCGTCGGGGCGGACGGTCTCGACTCCGGCGTCCAGCACCCGCAGGGCCACGGCCATGTCTGACGGGTGGGTGGCGATACAGGCTTCGCTGGTCCCCAGCACCGCCAGCGACCGCGTGAAGCCGCCGATCGCCGAGCAGCCCGCGCCGGGGGTGCGCTTATTGCAGGGCATGTTGGTGTCATAGAAGTAAGGGCACCGCGTCCGCTGCAGCAGGTTGCCGGCGGTGGTGGCCTTGTTGCGCAGCTGGCCCGATGCGCCGGCCAGCAGGGCGCGCGACAGGACGCCGTAGTCCTTGCGCACCCGCTTGTCGCTGGCCAGGTCGGTGTTGCGCACCAGGGCGCCAATGCGCAGGCCGCCGTCCTTGGTCGGCTCGATCTTGTCCAGCTTCAGGCCGTTGACGTCGATCAGCCGGCGCGGCGTCTCGATCTCCAGCTTCATCAAATCGAGCAGGTTGGTGCCGCCGGCGATGAAGCGCGCGGTTGGGTCCTTGGCGACGGCCGCGGCCGCCTCGGCGGGGGTCTTGGCGCGTTCGTAGGTGAAGGTCTTCATGCCTGACCTCCCGCCACATCGCTGATGGCTTCGATGATGTTGGAATAGGCCCCGCAGCGACAGATGTTGCCGCTCATCCGCTCGCGCAGTTCGGCCTCGGTGACCTTGAGGGTTTCGGTGAGGTCGGCGGTGACGTGGCTGGGGACGCCGGCCTTGATCTCGTCCAGCACGGCCTTGGCCGAGCAGATCTGGCCGGGCGTGCAGTAGCCGCACTGGTAGCCGTCGTGCTTGATGAAGGCGGCCTGCAGCGGGTGCAGCTTGTCGGGCGTGCCAAGGCCCTCGATCGTGGTGACCTTGTCGCCCTCGTGCATGACCGCCAGGGTCAGGCAGGAATTGATCCGGCGGCCGTCGACGATGACCTTGCAGGCCCCGCACTGGCCGTGGTCGCAGCCCTTCTTGGTGCCGGTCAGCTTCAGGTGCTCGCGCAGGGCGTCCAGCAGGGTGGTGCGGGTGTCCAGCGTCAGGGTGCGCTTATGGCCGTTCACCTCGAAGGCGACCTTGGCCAGGCTTGGGGCGTCCGCGCCCGCGTTCGCCGCCGTCGCCTTGGGGGCGCCCGCCAGGGTCGCCGTGGCTGCGCCGGCGGCCATCACGCCGCGCCTCGACAGGCTGAGATCTTCCAGGTCGGCCATTCCATCCTCCGAGCCTCCGCTGCGCCAACCCTATAAAGCGAAGGGGCGCGTCGGTGGTTGCGACGCCAGCGTCGCTTCGAAGGTTAGAGGTTGCGTGGCCTGAAGATTATAGAATTCTTCTACGTAAGCTGATGAGCTTAGCTCATTAATCCAGGCGACGCGGCGGCGGCTCAGTGGAGGACGTTGTATCCGCCTATGAGCGCGATCATCAGCCAGCCGCTGAGCAGGCTCCCCGCGAAGTTTCGTGACAGCCAGTCCCTGGTTTTATGCAACGCCGACATGGAACGCCCCTGACTAAACTGCACCGCAGGCTGCCGACTGATTCTATCCACAGGCAATCTTGTTTGAAACCTGTCGCCAAACTTTGTCGGATTTGATCACGCTTGTGGTTGGACTCCCAAAGCACTCTTGCAAGCGTTCAGGTTCGTTAAGGCATAGTTAACAGCATTTCTTGAGTTCAGTATCCGACACTACATCAAGCTTAGGCATAAAAAGCGCTGATATTTCAGTATTTTTGACGTCTAGATAAAAATCTTAATGCGCTAACCTGCCGCATTACGCTGTTCGGCCGCCCCGGATACACATCGGTTAACCATACTGAGTTGTATCCGTCAGAAGGGGGCGTGCTTGAGTATAGCGTTTGTTCGGCACGCCGCTTTCCTGGCCGTGGCGCTGTTCATCGGCGGTCTGCTCAACGCGAGCGCCAAGGCCCAGGTTCTGGAGATCGGCGCCGACGGCGCGGTGACGCGCTTCGAGGGGCCGGCCGTCTTTACCGATGACGGCGCCAAGGCGCTGATCGCAGAGACGCCGCTGGTTGCTTTCCCGGCCGGCGCCGACACAGTGCGCCAGCAGATCTCGATGGCCGCGACGGCCTACGCTCTCGACCCCAAGCTGGTCGAGGCGGTGGCCTGGCGCGAGAGCCGTTTCCGTCCCGAGGCCCGCTCCAACAAGGGCGCGATCGGCGTGATGCAGTTGATGCCCGACACCGCCCGCGACCTGGGCGTGGATCCGCACGACCCGGCTCAGAACATCCGCGGCGGCGCGCTCTATCTGCGCCGGATGATGTCGACGTTCGGCGGCGACGTCCGCCTGGCGCTGGCCGCCTACAACGCCGGCCCCGCCGCCGTCCGCAAGCACGGCGGCGTGCCGCCCGTTGGTGAAACCCAAGCCTACGTGACCTCGATCCTCGGCCGCATGGCCGCGACCGGGGCCGTCCTCGCCGTTCCCGCCCTCGGAGCCTCCAACTGATGCGTAAGTTCTTCCAGCCGAAGGCCGCCGCGCTCGCGACCGCCCTTATGGCCGCCGCTTCCCAGGCCCACGCCCAGGCCGTCCAGTCCGACCCGCAAGGCTCCAGCGCCCTGCTGGCCGGCGTGATGTGGCTGCAAGGCAGCCTGATGGGCAATGTCGCCACCGCCGTAGCGGTGATGGCCGTGGCCGCCGTCGGCTTCATGATGCTGACGGGCCGCCTGAACTGGCGCTATGGCGCGACGGTCATCCTGGGCTGCTTCATCCTGTTCGGCGCCACCACGATCGTCAGCGGCATCCGCGCCGCCTCGGGCGCGGCTTAAGGCCATGGCCGCTCCGCTGGATCGCGACGTGGTGTTCGGCGCCTTGACCCGCCCGCAGATGTTCGCGGGCGTGACCTACAGCTACTTCGTGATCAACGGGGTGGTGACCGCCGAACTCTTCCTGATCACCAAGTCGTTCTGGGCCATCGCGGCCGCCTTGGTGATCCACGCGATCGGCTACGCGGCCTGCCTGCGCGAGCCCCGCATCTTCGACCTGTGGCTGACCAAGGTCAGCCGTTGTCCCCGCGTACCCAATTTCCGAGCCTGGCGATGCAACAGCTACAGCGCTTGAACCCCCGCAAGGAAGTGACGGCCGGCAAGCGCCTGCCGTACGCCCGCCACCTGGACGACGTCACGCTGGAGACGCGCGACGGCCTGCTGATGCAGGTCATCCACCTGGCCGGCCTGCCGTTCGAGACGGCCGACAGCGAGGAGCTGAACTACCGCAAGGCCGTGCGCGACGTGATGCTGCGCGGCCTCGCCAGCTCACGGTTCGCCATCTATCACCACGTGGTCCGCCGCCAAGTCGACGCCCGCACGCAAGGGGCGTTCCCGGACGCCTTCAGCGCCGATCTCGACGCCACCTGGAGCGAGCGCCTCGCGGCCCGCAAGCTCTACGTCAACGACCTGTTCCTCACCATCGTCCGCCGCCCGTTGCAGGGCCACGGCGGCGTCATCGATGGCGTCCTGCGCGCCCTGAAGGGGACCGGCAAGGCCGAGGCGGCCGCCGTCCAGGCCGCCGATCGCCGCGAGCTGGACAGCGCCACGGGCAGCCTGATCTCGGCCCTTGCCCCGTACGGCGCCCGCGTGCTCGGGACCTATGACGGCGCGACCGGCCGCTGCTCCGAGCCGCTGGAATTCCTGTCCTGCCTCTACAATGGCGAGATGCGCCCGGTGCTGATGCCGCAGGGCGACGCCGGCGAGTACCTGCCGTACCGTCGCGCCAGCTTCGGCCTGGAGACGCTGGAGCTGTCCCGCGCCGGCGCCCTGGCGCGCGGCTTCGGGGCCATGGTGTCGATCAAGGACTACCCCGCCCAGACCACGCCGGGGATGCTGGACGACCTGCTGCGCCTGCCGTGCGAGATGGTCGTCACCCAGAGCTTCGGCTTCGTCGACCGCCAGCCGACCCTGGAGCGGATGAACCTGGCTTTGCGCCGCATGAAGGCCGCCGACGACGATGGCATCAGCCTGCGCGCCGACCTGACCCGCGCCAAGGACGACGTCGTCTCGGGCCGCGCCGCCTTTGGCGAGCACCATTTGACCGTGCTGGTGCGCGGCGAGAGCCTCGACGGTCTGGACCGTTCGGCCGCCGAGGTGATGTCGGCTTTCACCGAGATGGGCGCGATCGCCGTACGCGAGGACGTCAATCTGGAGCCGGCCTTCTGGGCGCAGTTCCCGGGCAACTTCAAGGACATCGCCCGCAAGGCGCTGATCTCGACCGCCAATTTCGCCGGCTTCGCCAGCGGCCACAACTTCCCGGTCGGCCAGGCCGACGCCAACCACTGGGGCCCGGCGGTGACGCTGCTGGAGACCACCTCGGCCGGCCCGTACCACTTCAATTTCCACAAGGGCGATCTGGGCAACTTCACGGTCATCGGCCCGTCGGGCTCGGGCAAGACCGTGGTGCTGAACTTCCTGCTGGCCCAGGCCCGCAAGTACAGCCCGCGCATCGTGTTCTTCGACAAGGACCGCGGCGCGGAGATCTTCCTGCGCGCCATCGGCGGCCGCTACGAGACGCTGCGTCCGGGACAGCCGACGGGCTTCAACCCGCTGGCCCTGGCCGACACCGCCGCCAACCGCAAGTTCCTGACCGAGTGGGTCGCCAAGCTGGTCTCCATCCCGGGGGAGACCCTGACGGCCGAGGACGCCGCGCGGATCAAGGACGCTGTCGACGCCAGCTTCGACCAGGCCCCGACCCTGCGCCGCCTGCGCTACTTCGCCGAGCTGTTCCGGGGCGCGCGCCGTCCCGACGCCGCTGACCTCGCTGCCCGCCTGGCGCCCTGGCACGGGACCGGCGAGCACGCCTGGCTGTTCGACAACGAGGCCGACGGCCTGGACTTGGACGCCGCCACCCTGGGCTTCGACATGACCCAGCTGCTGGACGACCCGGCGCTGCGCACTCCGGCCATGATGTACCTGTTCCACCGCGTGGAGCAGCGCCTGGACGGCCACCCGACCCTGATCGTCATCGACGAGGGCTGGAAGGCCCTGGACGACGACGTCTTCGTGGCTCGCATCCGCGACTGGGAAAAGACCCTGCGCAAGCGCAACGGCGTGGTCGGCTTCGCCACGCAGAGCGCCCAGGACGCCCTGGAAAGCCGCATCGCCAGCGCCATCATCGAGCAGGCCGCGACCCAGATCTTCATGGCCAACCCCAAGGCCCAAGCCAAGGATTACTGCGAGGGCTTTGGCCTGACCCAGCACGAGTTCGAGCTGGTCAAGAACCTGCCCGACACCTCGCGCTGCTTCCTGATCAAGCATGGGACCGACAGCGTCGTCGCCCGTCTGAACCTGGCCGGCGCGCCCGAGCTCTTGACCGTGCTGTCAGGCCGCGAGACGTCCGTCCGCAAGCTGGACGCCCTGCGCGAACAGCTGGGCGATGATCCGCAGGCCTGGATGGCCCAGCTGGTGAAGGCCGCGTGATGGCGACCTGCGCTCAGCTTCCTGTCGATGCGCCGATGGTCCCGGGCCTGATCGGCTCGGTCGACTGCCGGGTGCACGACCTGGCGCAGAGCGGCTTCGCGGCGCTGGCCGGGCCGGGTTCGCCGGTCGGCCTGCTGCTGACGGGCCTGCTGACCCTCTATGTCGTGTTCATCGGCTATCGCCTGATCCTGGGCCGTGGCGGTCTTCGCGTAGGCGACGCCGCGCTGTCGATGCTGAAGATCGGCCTGGTCGTGGCCCTGGCCACCAACTGGGGCCTGTTCCAAACCCTGGTCTACGACACCCTGACCAAGGCCCCGACCGAGTTGGGCGGCCTGCTGCTGGACGGCGACAAGCCGTTCGTGCGCCTGCAGGACGCCTTCGAAGGCCTGCAGCAGTCGGCGACCCTGATGGCCAGTCGCGCCAGCGTCGGCGCCGCCGCCACCCAGGGCGGTCCGGGCTTCGGGGCGTTCGCGGTCAATACCGGCGGCATGACCCTGGTGCTCTCCACGCTGGGCGTACTGCTGGCCAGCAAGGTCGTGCTCGCCATCCTGCTGGCGCTCGCGCCCCTGGTCGTTGGTCTCGCGCTGTTCGAAGCCACGCGCGGTCTCGTCGAGGGCTGGCTGAAGGCGATGATCGCCCTGGCCCTGGCGCCGCTGATCGCGACCCTGACCCTTTCGCTCGAACTGGCCATGCTGGCCCCGTCGCTCCGCGCCCTGGCCGAGGCCCGCTCGGCCCAGCAGTTCGCCGCCTTCGACATCAATCCGGCCGTGACGGTGCTGGTGCTGACCTGTGTCTTCGCCCTGGTCATGCTGCTGGCGGTGGTCGCCCTGGGCGTCATCGCCGCGGGCCTGCGCCTGCCGCGCGGCCTCTCCGGCGCCGCCTGGAC
>JAEXJH010000199.1 GCA_023445955.1 Pseudomonadota bacterium | reverse complement strand
ATGTCGGCAGGGGCGCGGGCTACACGGTCGGCATGATCTGCGCATTCTTCGACCAGCACCTGCCGGGGCTGGGCGAGCGGCTGCGGGCCAAGGCGCTGGAGCCGGCGCGGCTGAACCTGCCCGCTCAGCTGCGCGCGCTGGGTTTTACGGTCACCGAAGCTTCCGTGCCGCTGCTGGGCGTCATCCTGGCCAACGACACTGGCCCTGGCGTCTACAGCGTGCTGGACGACAGCCCAGCCGGCGACAGCGGTCTGGCGGCCGAGGACACGCTCGTCAAAGTCAACGGCTATCCGTTCTCGCTGGAGGCCCTGCAATGGGCGACGGCGCACGAGGACGAGGTGCTGCTGGACGTGCTGCGCGGCAACCAGTCCCGGATCTACGCCATCGCGCCCAGGACGCGCCGCACGGTCACGGGCCTGGCCTGGGCCGGATCGCCCGAGCAGGCGGCCACGATCGCGGCCTGGCTGAAGGCGCCGTTCGCGCCGGCGGCCGGGCAGACGTTCCCGCTGGACTTCTATGAGAACTTCCACGGCGTCGAGACGGTGATCTAGGCGACGGCCTTGTCCGCCTGCGCCGAACCGCGCATCCTGGCGCGATGAAGACCAGTGCGCCCACCGCTGCGGAATTGGCCGTGCTCCAGGTCCTTTGGCGGGATGGTCCGTCGACGGTCCGGGCTGTGCATGACCTTGTCCATGGCGGCAGCGAGGTGGGCTACACCACGACGCTGAAGACCTTGCAGAACATGCTGGCCAAAGGCCTGGTGACCCGCGCCGCCGACAGCCGCCAGCACGTCTATGCCGCCGCCGCCGCCGAGCGACCGACGCTGAACCACCTGGTCAGTGGCTGGATCGATAGCGCCTTCGCCGGCTCGTCTCTGGCCCTGGCGATGCAGGCGCTCGACGCCCGGCCGGCGGCGCCGGGAGAACTGGAAGCGCTCAAGGCGCTGATCGCCAGGCTGGAAGCCGAGCGATCGTCGTGAGCGACTTCACCCTGGGCTATCTAGCCAGGCTGGCGACCTGGGGGGGCACGGCGGCCCTGGTCCAGGGCGGGCTGGTCTGGTTGTCCTGGCGGAACTGGGATCGGCGTACGCGCCACGCGCCCGCGCGCGTGCGCTACGGTCTGCTGGGCGGCCACGTCACGGCCTTGCTGATCCTGCCGGCGCTGACCGTCTTGGTGCTGCATGTGAGCTTGGCGGGCATGGGTTCGGAGATCGCGCGTAGCGCACCGCCAGGGCCCCTCTCGGCGCCGCTGATCGGCGCGCCGATGGTCATTGCGCTGGCCTGGCTGGCGGGTGTCGCCACGCTGGTCTGCAGGCTGGGCGTCCAGCTGCGCACTCTTGGCCGCCTAGCTGTTTCGCCGTCGCCGGATGTCCTGGCCCAAGCGGTGCGCAACCTGGCGGGAGCCCAAGCTCCCACGGTGCGTGTCGCCGATGTGCCGAGCCCGATGGTGGTCGGCGCGATCCGGCCGCGACTGGTTGCCCCGCGCGGCCTGGAGGCGCGCCTGACCTGCGACGAGCGGGACGCGGTGCTGCTGCACGAACTGGCCCATGTCGAGCGGAACGACTTCGCCTGGAACATCGTCCTGCGCATCGGCTTGGCGCTGGTCTGGTTCAACCCGTTCGCCTGGCGTCTCTATCGCGAGCTCGCCGAGGAGCGCGAGGCGGCCTGTGACGCCTTGGCCGTGTCTCGAGGCGCGTCGCCGATTGTGCTGGCGCGGGCGCTGGTCAGGCTGGCCGAGGCCGCGCCGGCGCGTCCGGGCCTGGCCATGCTGTTGTCGGGCCAGAGCGCGCTGACCACCCGGGTCCACCGCCTGCTGACGCCGCCGGCGCCCGTGAAGGGCGGGACCTTGGCGGTGGTCGCCGTGACGACGCTCTGCCTGGCGGGGCCTGTCCTGGGCTGGGTCGCTCGGAGCGATCGGACCATGGCCGACGTCTATGTCGCCAGCGCTTTCGGCCCTGTGGTCCGCATCCAGGCGCGCGATCCGGCCGGCGTCTTCGCCCTGAAGATCCGCCAGGGCAGGGTGATCGAGGCCTCCGTGCAAAACGAGACCCTGGCGCCGTCGCGCGTGCTGCAGGTGGGCGAGCGTGTGACCCTGCTGAGTTCGCGCGCGCGGGCCTTGTCGCTGCACGTATCGCCTCATGGTGCGGTGACCTGGGACGCGCGCCGCAAGGGGTGATTGACAAATACGATGTCGGTCGTAGTTCTTATCTACGACTTTCATCGTAGAGGTTTGGCATGCGCGCGATCGGCTTGGGTGGAGCGGTCCTGACGACGATCGGCTGGGTTCTGGCGGGGTCTCCAGCCAGCGCCCAGATCGATCCCGCCGGCGCGGGGCGAACCTTCGCCGAGGCCAAGGCGATCTGCGAGCGCGACGGCGGGGCGCTGTGGGGGCGCACGCTGTGTGGGCCGATCCTGCTGGTCGAGCCCGCCACGCGCGCGATCATCGCCAACCAGAGCGACGCCGAAGGGCGCTTGAAGGCTTCCGGCGCGACCTATGTTGGTCGCCTGCCGGAAGGCGAGCTGATCGCCAATACCTCCGTCAAATGGTCCGGTGTCCTGTGGTCGCAGCTGATCTGGCCGCCGCCCGAGGACGCCGACGGTCGCTATGTGATGCTGGCGCACGAGATGTTCCACCGCATCCAGACTACGTTGGGCATGGTGCGCGACGATGGCGACAACAGCCATCTGGACACGCTGGAGGGGCGCTATCTTCTACAGCTGGAATGGCGCGCCCTGGCCAAGGCGCTGACGGCCGCGACGCCGCGCCTGCGCCGCAAGGCGGTCGGCGACGCGCTGTTGTTCCGCCAGGAGCGCTATCGCCTGTTTCCCAAGGCCGCGGCGGGTGAGGGCGCGCTGGAGGCCAATGAGGGTGTCGCGGAGTATACCGGCGTGAGGCTGGGCCTGACCACGTCGCAAGCTCGCACGGCCTTCGCAGTTCGCGACCTGTCGGCCTTCGTCGGGGCGCCCAGCTTCGTGCGGTCCTTCGCCTATGCCACTGGTCCCGCCTATGGCCTGTTGCTCGACGAGGCCGACCCGGAGTGGAAGCACAAGCTCGCGTCCGGCGCCCGCTTCGACGCCCTGCTGTCGACGGCCTGGAAGATCCCCGCGCCCGCCGCCGCGAGTCTGGCCAGGCGCGCCGCGCTCTATGACGATGGACCTCTGCGCGCTAGCGAGGCGGCGCGCGAAGCCGCCCGCGTTGCCCGCGCCGCCGAGATGAAGGCGAGGCTGGTCGATGGTCCGGTGCTGCTGCTGCCGCTCAAGGGCGCGGGCTATCAGTTCAATCCTCAGACCCTGATGGCGCTGGCGCCGTACGGCACGGTCTATCCGACGGTGCGGCTGAGCGGTCCCTGGGGCGTGCTGGAGGTCAAGAGCGGCGGCGCGCTGTTCGACAAGGCCCGCGGCATGGCCGCCGTGGCCGCGCCTGACCTGGACGCCGCGCATCCGGTGGGAGAGGTTTGGACTCTGACTCTGAACCCTGGCTGGTCGATCCAGCCAGGGGAACGTCCTGGCGACTATGCGCTAGGGCTTATCGACGGCGCTGGTCGCTGACTTGCCCCAGAGGCCCACGTCGGGTTCCAGGCGCAGGTTCACCGCCTTGCGCAGGGCGACGATCCACGGCGGCGTGGGCGTGGCGCCAGGGTCGCGCCAGTAGTCGCAGTGGCGGAAGCGCGGCGCGCCGATCGGGATGCGAACATCCTGGACGCCGCGGCCCAGCTGCGACTCGCATGGCCCCGAAATCAGGTCGCCAAAACCCAACAGCACCGAGGGAAACCAGACGTTCGTCCACACGACCGGGGCGAACACCGCGCCATGGTGCGGGATCCGTCCCTTGTTGGCCATCGGATAGGACAGGCGGTAGCGCCCGGTCTCCGGATCATCGGCCTCCAGCCACGGCGGATTGGAGGGGACCTCGCGCAGCGCCTTCTTGCGTTCGAGGTCGGTGGCGGTCGCCGCCAGCAGGACGTCGGCCTTGCTGAGGGGCGAGCCGACCGTGACCAAGTCGCTGACCAGCCACAGCGCCGGCTCGCCGGACTTGGCCAGCTCCGCCTGATAGGCGCGCTGGGCGGTCCGGTAGGCCCGGCGGGCCGGCTCGATCGCAGCGCCTTGCGCATGGACCAGGGCGCCGGCGGCGGCCTCCAGCGCATCCAAGGCGGTCATCAGCGGCGAGCCAGCCTTGTGGCGCTCGCGCAGCGCCCGGCTGTCAAGGCGGCCCCAGGCGAAGTTGAGCATGTCGTAGGCGATCACCGAGCCCAGGCTGTGGCCCAGCACGACGATGCGGTCATAGCTGCCCGAGGCGTGCAGCCGGGTCAGCAGGTCGACACCGGCCTCGCGGATCTTCTGCCGGGCCACGACATTGTCGGGCGTGGCGCTGAGATAGCGGGCGGCGTCGCCGGCCACCGGCGCCAGCCAGCTGGTCGCGATGACGCCCCAGATCCCCGCGATCACCCCGGCGATCGTCACCAGCTGCGGATTGTCCAGCCACTGGGGCAGCTGATGGGCCTTGTGCGCCGGCACATAGAGCAGCGCCAGGGCGACGACGATGTAGGCGATCAGACCGCTCAGCCACGGACCGATGAGACGCGGCGGCACCGAGGCCGGGCTGCGGAACAGCAGGGTCCAGAGCCAGGAGGTCACCCCACGGATGGTGTTGCCCGTCATCAGATGGGCCCAATAGAACTCGAAGAAGTCGACACGCGTATTGCCGCCGTCGCCCAGCGGCGTCTCGGCCGTGGTGACCCGTCGCAGCTCGTAGCTGCCGGTGACGGTCTCAGGCTTGGACCAGACCTCGTTGGTGCGGGCCTTGATGTTCGGATCCTTGATCCAGAGCGCCTCGACCACACCCCACAAGGTTTCCATGGGCCGCTGCTCGCCCATGCCGTGGACGACGATCACAGCGGTTTTCTTGGCGCGCGTAGGCATGGCGGTCTCGCGGATCAGGGGGCGATGGCGCTGGGAGGCGCGCCTACAGGGTCAGGGACGGACGCTATTGTCGAGGAGGGGCAGAGCGAGGACTGGCGTGAGCCTCGGCCCAGTTCTGGATCTTGGGTTGGTTCTCGTTCCAGCCCTCGCCCAACAGCTTGAAGAACTTGGAGCCCGCCCGGACCTCGGTGACGGTCAGGCTCAGATTGACCGCCGTCTCCGCGGGCGTGGCCAGGATCGGAGCAGCGACGTTTCCCGCCAGCACCTGGCCGTCGCTCTTGGGAGCGTCCTTGGCGACCCAGGGATTGGCCACCCAGGGTGATGCGGCGTCGCAAGCCTGCTCGCATAGCGCCATCAGCTCGCCCCAGCGCAGGCGCACGGCCTTGCCGCCCTCGTTGCGGGGCGCAATCAGGGCCTGGACCTCGGCCCTGAGCGGCTGTTGCGGCAGGATCCAGGTAGAGGTCGTGGAGGTGGCGTCGAACGGAGCCAGGGTGGCCGAGATAGTCAGGGTGGCCGGCTTGCCGTTCTTGGCGCTGGCCAGCTGCCGGGGATAGTAGAGCAGGGTGGGGACCAGCGAGACGGCCTTGCCGCTCTGCGCGGGCCGGACCCAGAACTCCATGAAGAAGCTGGTCGGCCGCGTATCCTGGGCCAAGGGCGGCGGCTTCTCCTTGTCGACCAGCGGCGCCAGCAGCCCGTTCATCGGCGCGCCGTCGCCCGCCCATTTGACGATCTGCAGGCAGTGGCGCGGCGTCAGCGCGGTCTGCGAGGCGCGGCTGCCTTGCAGGACCGTCCTCTCGTCAGCCGCCAGCTTGGCCAGCTTGCCGCCGATGAAGTCGAGGCCCGCATCGATCAGCTTGGGCGCCACGGCCGAGAGCAGCGCGCCTATGATGGCGGACTCCTTCTGTTCGTCCTGCAGCTCGGCCTGGCTCAGCGCCCCGCTCAGGGC
>JAEXJH010000198.1 GCA_023445955.1 Pseudomonadota bacterium | reverse complement strand
CGCCGCGGGGGGGCCGCTGGGGGGGCGGCTGCTCCGCGGGGGGCGCGCCGACGACGCCCGCGACCGCCACTACCTGGTGATCGACGGCGTCGACGGCCGCGCCCACTATGTCGATATCGGCCGAGGGGAGGCGACCGAGGCGGTCGGGGAGGGCGCGATCGTCCGGATTAGCGCCCGGCCCGTGCAGGCGCGGGCGGTCGACCAGACCGTGGCGCGGATCGCCGCCGACCATGACGGCCGCTATAGCGCGGCCCTGCATCGTCTCGTGGATCCTTCGGCCAGTCCGGCGTTCGTCGAGGCGCACGTGCGGCGGCTGGAAGCGCTGCGCCGCGCCCGGTGCGGGGTCGAGCGGGAGGCCGACGGCGCCTGGCGGATCGGCGTCGACCACCTGGACCGCGCGCTTGCCTTCGAGGCCGAGCGGGCGCGCGCGACCCCTGTGCTGGTGACACCGCTCTCGCGCGCGCCGCTGGAGCGCCTGGCTACAACCATGGGGCCGACCTGGCTCGACCGGGAGCTGCTCGAGGCCTCGCCTGAACCGCTGCGTGACGCGGGCTTTGGCCGCCAAGCGCGCCAGGCCCTAGCCGCGCGCCGCCAATGGCTGATCGACCAGGGCCTGGCCCAGCAGGACGGCGACCAGGTGCTCTATCGTCGCGGGCTGCTGGCGGAACTTGGCCGGCGCGAGCGCGAGCTGATGGGCGCGGCGCTGGCCCAGGAGATCGGGCGGCCCTATGCCGAGACGCGATCGGGCCAGCGGGTCGAGGGGATTTACCGGCGCGGCGTCGACCTGGCGGGCGAGCGCATGGCGGTGATCGAGCGCAGCCGCGACTTCACCCTCGTTCCGTGGCGGCCCGTGCTCGACGGGCGCGAAGGTCAGCCCGTGTCGGGCGTGCTGCGGGGCGACGCGATCAGCTGGACGATCGGACGGGGGCGCTCGGGGCCGACGATCTCCTAAAAACGGCGAACGACCTGGACCTTGGTCGCCAAGCCACAGCGCGGCGGCATGGCGCGAACCACCACGCGGGGACATCGGCGGGGACGGCGAGCGCCGCCGCGGCCGCGCGGACGGCCCGCACTGTCCGGTGTCAGACGTTGGACTGCGGCCGCCTGCGGCGGGCTGCGCCCGGACCGCTCTAACGCAAAAACGGCCCGGCGAACGAGTCTTCCGCCGACGGCGACCCGCCCGGGTCAGGCGTCGAGCGGAGGCGAGTATGACGCCCACCAAGCTGCTCCTGGGTCAGATCATCGCGGTCTTCGCGATCGTCGTCTTGGGCGTGTGGACCGCCACCCAGTGGGCCGCCGCCATGCTGGGCCACCAGCCCGAACTCGGCGCGCCCTGGCTGACGCTCCTGGGCCAGCCCGTCTACCGGCCCTGGCAGCTCTTCGACTGGTGGTTCCACTACGAAGCCTATGCGCCGGCCGTGTTCGACAAGGCCGGGCTCCTGGCCGGCGCGAGCGGGTTTCTGGGTTGCGCTTGCGCCATCTGCGGGTCGCTGTGGCGCGCGCGGCAAAACGGGCAGGTCACCACCTACGGCTCCTCGCGCTGGGCGCGGCCGGCCGAAATCCGCGCTGCCGGCCTGCTCGGCGATCGGGGCGTGTTCCTCGGCGGCATCCACGGGCGCTACCTGCGCCACGACGGCCCCCAGCACGTCATGGCCTTCGCGCCGACCCAGAGCGGCAAGGGCGTGGGTCTGGTGGTGACGACCCTGCGCAGCTGGACCAGCAGCTGCGTGGTCCATGACATCAAGGGTGAGAACTGGACCCTGACCGCGGGCTGGCGCGCGCAGTTCTCCCACTGCCTGCTGTTCAATCCGACGGAAATCCGTTCGGCGCGCTACAATCCGCTGCTCGAAGTGCGCAAGGGCCCCGACGAGGTCCGCGACGTCCAGAATATCGCCGACATGCTGGTCGATCCGGAAGGGTCGCTGGAGCGGCGGTCGCACTGGGAGAAGACCAGCCACAGCCTGCTGGTCGGCGCGATCCTTCATGTCCTCTATGCCGAGGAGGAGAAGACCCTCGCGCGGGTCGCGACCTTCCTGTCCGACCCGCAGCGTTCGTTCGCCCACACCCTGCGCAGGATGATGGCGACCAACCACCTGGGCTCGGCCGATCAGCCCCAGGTCCACCCCGTCGTCGCCAGCGCCGCGCGCGAGGTCCTCAACAAGTCGGAAAACGAACGCAGCGGGGTGTTGTCGACCGCGATGTCGTTCCTGGGGCTTTACCGGGATCCGACCGTGGCGGCCGTGACGGGCGCCTGCGACTGGCGCATCAGCGATCTGGTCGACGCTGCCCGCCCGGTCAGTCTCTACCTCGTCGTTCCACCCTCCGATATCGCGCGCACCAAGCCGCTCGTCCGACTGATCCTGAACCAGATCGGCCGGCGGCTGACCGAGCGCCTGGAGGGCGACCCAGGCAAGCGGCGCAAGCATCAGCTCCTTCTGATGCTGGACGAGTTTCCGGCGCTGGGAAGGCTCGACTTCTTCGAGTCGGCCCTGGCCTTCATGGCCGGCTACGGCATCCGCGCCTACCTGATCGCCCAGAGCCTGAATCAGATCTCCAAGGCCTACGGCGAGCACAACGCCATCCTCGACAACTGCCATGTGCGGGTCGCCTATTCCACGAACGACGAGCAGACCGCCAAGCGGATCTCCGACGCCCTGGGCACGGCGACAGAGCAACGCGCGCAGCGAAACTACGCCGGCCATCGCCTGTCGCCTTGGCTCAGCCATGTCATGGTCAGCCGACAGGAAACCGCGCGGCCGCTGCTGACGCCGGGCGAGATCATGCAGCTGCCGGCGACGGACGCCATCGTCCTGGTGTCGGGCCTCGCGCCGATCCGCGCGGTCAAGCTCCGCTACTACGAGGACGAGAACTTCACGCGGCGGGGCGGGGCTGCGCCTGAGCTCCACGCCGGCGGCTACCGCGATCGCCCGCCGCCCAGACCCGACGATTGGAGCGGGCGGGTCCGCACGCCGCACGCCGACCTGGCCATGGATGAGGACGCGGCCCTGGATTTCGAGAGCGAGGGCGGTCTGCAGCAACAGCGCCATCCGGGTCTTGAGCCGAGGACGTTCCGCCCAGCCGAAGCCGACCCTGGCGATCTTGGCTTCGGCCCCGAGGACGACGGCGCCGACGCGGCCGCGGACCGGCGGGTGCTGGATCGGCTGCGGGCGAGCCAGACGATCCTCCGCGCGCACGCCATGACCGAAGGGGAGGGCGACGCCGACGACCTCCTGCCCCGGTTCTAAAGGGCGTCGCGATGAAAAGCCGGCATCAAATCTACCTCGACGACGACCTGGCCGCCCAGCTCGATCAGCAAGGCGCCAAGCCGGGCGCGACGAAGTCGGCGATTGTCGCCGACGCCCTGCGGTTCTTCTGGGCGCGGCGCGCGGCCGGCGAGCTGGACGATCTCCTGAAGGTGCGTCTGGACCGGATGAGCCGGTCGATGGCGCGGGTGGAGCGCGACCAGAAGATCCTGCTGGAAAGCCTGGCGCTGTTCGTCCGCTACCAGCTCACGGTGACCGCGCCCCTGCCCGACGCCGACCGCGCGGCCCAGGCGGTCGGGCGCGAACGGTTCGAGCGCTTCGTCGACCAGGTCGGCCGTCAGCTGGCGCAGGGCCGCGAGACCTTCTCGGCTGGCGGAGAGGGCGGCGCATGACCTCGCCCCGGCAGGAGACGCAAGATCGCCGCCGCGCCATGCTGAGCACGGCCATGGGGCCGGCGATCGCCGAGGCGCTGGGCGACCCGGCGGTCGAGGAGGTGTCGGTCAATCCCGACGGCCGGCTTTGGATCGATCGGTTCGGTCAGGGCCGGCTGGCGACCGATGTCGTGCTCAGCGCGCATGCCGTCGAGCGGGTGATCCGGCTGGTGGCGAGCTACGGCCGGGTCGAGGTTCATGCCGACGCTCCGATCGTCAGCGGAGAGCTACCGCCGCGCGAGGCCGCGCTTTTGGGCGAGCGCTTCGAAGGCCTGTTGCCGCCGGTTTCACCCGCGCCCTGCTTTTCGATCCGAAAGCCGGCCAGCCAGGTCTATCGACTCGGCGACTATGTCAGCCAGGGCGCCGCGACGCCGGCGCAGGCAAAGGTCCTTCGCGACGCCATCGCCGATCGCGACAACATCCTGATCGCCGGCGGGACCTTCACCGGCAAGACCACGCTGGCCAACGCCCTGCTGGACGAGATGGCGTCGCGCCAGGAGCGGATCCTGCTGCTGCAGGACACCCTCGAACTGCAGTGCGCGGCGCAGGACTGCGTGTCCCTGCGCAGCCGCGCCGGTCAGGTGAGCCTGACGGACCTGGTCCGCTCGACGCTGCGCTTGCGGCCCGACCGGATCGTGGTCGGCGAGGTCCGTGGGGGCGAGGCGCTCGACCTGCTCAAGGCCTGGAACACCGGCCACCCCGGCGGGATCGCCACCGTCCACGCCAATTCCGCCCGTTCGGCTCTCTACCGCCTCGAGCAGCTCATCCAGGAAGTCGTCGCGGTCGTGCCGCGCCGGCTGATCGCCGAGGCGATCGACCTGGTCGTCTTCATCCGCGGCCGCGGCGCCAGCCGCCGCCTGGAAACCCTCGCCCGGGTCACCGGCCTCGATGCGGCCGGCGACTACGTCCTGAGCGAGCCCGACGTCCCGCACCTGAAGGTCCTTGGAAAGGGAGATTTTTGATGTCGCACCGACCGCACGCCCTTCACCCGCCGCAACAGGCCTTGGCCAAGATGGCGATCTTGATGGCGTTCTTGCCGGCCAGCGTCAGCGCCGCCGGCTCAGGCATGCCCTGGGAGCAACCCCTGCAACAGGTCCTGGAGTCGATCGAGGGACCGGTCGCCAAGATCGTGGCGGTCCTGGTGATCATCAGCACGGGGCTGGCCCTGGCCTTCGGCGAAACCTCCGGCGGCTTCCGAAAGCTGATCCAGATCGTCTTCGGGCTCAGCATCGCCTTCGCCGCGTCCAGCTTCTTCCTGTCGTTCTTCTCGTTCGGCGGTGGGGCGCTGGTGGCATGAGCGCGCCCATCGAAGGGTTCGAAGTGCCGCTGCACCGGGCCCTGACCACGCCCATCCTGCTGGGCGGCGCGCCCCGCGCCTTCGCCATTCTGAACGGCACCTTGGCCGCCGCGCTCGGCCTTGGACTTCAGCAGTGGATCGCGGGGCTGGCGCTCTGGGTGGTGGGGCACACGCTCGCCGTCTTCGCGGCCAAGCGCGACCCGGACTTCGCCACGGTGGTGGTCCGGCACCTGCGGCAGAGGGGATGGCTGTCATGCTGAACCTGCGCGAGTACCGAGCCTCCGCCGATCGCCTGGCCGACCACGTGCCCTGGGCGGCGCTGGTCGCGCCGGGCGTGGTGCTCAACAAGGACGGCGGCTTCCAGCGAACCGCGCGGATCCGCGGTCCCGATCTCGAAAGCGCCACCGAGGCTGAACTGGTTGGGTTTTGCGCCCGCGCCAACAACGCGCTGCGCCGGCTGGGATCGGGCTGGGCGCTGTTCTTCGACAGCCAGCGCGCCCCCGTCGAGGACTATCCCGACAGCGTCTTTCCCGACCCGGCGTCGTGGCTGGTCGACGAGGAGCGGCGGGCGGCGTTCGACGGCCGGCGCGGCGAACACTTCGAGAGCATCTGCCACCTCACCCTCTATTTCCTGCCGCCGCCCGACCAGGTTCAGCGCCTGGAGAGCACCCTGGTCGAGCGGGCCGAGCCCATGCACGCGCGGGACTGGCGACAGGAGCTGGCCGCCTTCATCGTCCAGACCGATCGGGTCTTCGACCTGTTGGCGGGCATCATGCCGTCGGTCGCGCCGCTCGATGACAGCGAGACCCTGACCTATCTGCACGCCACGGTGTCGACGCGCCGCCATCCCATCGCCGTACCCGAGACGCCGATGTTCCTGGACGGGGTGCTGGTCGACACCCCGTTCTCCGGCGGCATCGAGCCGATGCTGGGCGACCAGCACCTTCGGTCGCTGACCATCCTTGGCTTTCCCAACACCACCCGTCCGGGTCTTCTCGACGCGCTGAACCACCTGGCCTTCGGCTTTCGCTGGACGTCCAGGTTCATCGCGCTCGACAAGACCGACGCGACCAAGGCGCTGAACCGGATTCGCCGGCAGTGGTTCAACAAGCGCAAGTCGGTGGTGCAGATCCTGCGGGAGGTGCTCAGCAACGAGCAGGTCCCGCTCACCGACACCGACGCCGACAACAAGGTGGTCGACGCCGACCTGGCGCTGCAGGCCTTAGGCGGCGATCTCGTCGGCTTCGGCCACCTCACGGTGACGCTCACCGTCGCCGACGCCGATCCGGCGCTCGTCAATGACAAGATCCGCGTGGTCGAGCGGGTGCTGGGCGGTTTGGGCTTCGCCACCATCCGCGAGCAGGTCAACGCCGTCGAGGCGTGGCTGGGGACGCTGCCGGGGCAGGTCTACGCCAATGTCCGCCAGCCCATGGTCCATACGCTGAACCTGGCGCACCTGAGCCCGCTGTCGGCGGTGTGGGCGGGGCCGCGACGCAACGCCCACCTCGATGGCCCGGCGACGTTCCAGGCCGAATCCGAGGGCGCGACGCCGTTCCGCTTTTCCACCCATGTCGAGGATGTCGGTCATCTGACCCTCGTGGGGCCCACGGGGGCCGGCAAGTCGGTGTTCCTCGGGCTGCTGGCTCTTCAGTTTCGCCGCTATCCCGAGGGGCAGGTCTACATCTTCGACAAGCGCTTTTCGGCGCGTGGGGTGGTGCTGGCCATGGGCGGCCAGCACTTCGGGCTGGCCGCCGACAGCGGTCTGGCGTTTCAGCCGCTTCGCCGGATCGACGAGGCGGGCGAGCGGGCCTGGGCCGCGGAGTGGCTGGCGGATCTTCTGACGGGGCAGGGCGGTGACCTGGGCCCGGAGGCCAAGGAGGCCCTGTGGTCGGCGCTCAGCAACCTCGCCGACGCGCCGCCGGCCGAGCGGACGCTGACCGGCCTGTCGATGCTGCTGCAGTCGAAGGCGCTGAAGACGGCCTTGGCCCCCTTCACCCTGGACGGGCCGTTCGGGCGCCTTCTCGATGCGTCAGAGGACGGTCTGGCCCTGAGCGACGTGCTCTGCTTCGAGACCGACGCGCTGGTGTCGACGCCTACCGTCGTCGCGCCGGTCCTGACCTATCTCTTCCACCGCCTGGAGGCGCGGTTCGATGGTCGACCAAGCCTCGTCATCCTCGACGAGGCCTGGAAGTTCCTGGACAACCCGCTGTTCGCCGCGCGCATCCGCGAATGGCTGAAGGAGCTGCGCAAGCGCAACGTCAGCGTGGTGTTCGCCACCCAATCGCTGGCCGACATCGCTGGGAGCAGCGTCGCGCCGGCGCTTATCGAAAGCTGTCCCCAGCGCATCTTCCTGCCGAACGACCGCGCCATCGAGCCGATCGCCAGGCAGACCTACGAGGGGTTCGGCCTCAATGCGCGACAGATCGAGCTGATCGCCCGGGCGGTTCCCAAGCGTGACTACTACCTGCAGTCCAGGCATGGGAACCGGCTCTTTGACCTGGGGCTCGGCCCCGTCGCGCTGGCTCTCTGCGCGAGCGCCGATCCGGCGACCCAGACCCTCATCGACAAGGTGCTGAGCGAGTGCGGCGAGCCAGGTTTCGCGGCCGGGTTCCTGCGCGCGCGCGGCCTCGACTGGGCAGCCGATCTCGTCGCGGCCTTTCCCCATAACCCAGGAGATCCCCGATGATCCGTCATCGCCCTTGCTGCGTCGTGATCGCGATCCTGCTCGCGGCCTCGATCGCCAATCCGCCATCCGCCGTCGCCCAGGTCACGGTCTACGATCCGCAAAACCACGCGCAGACCCTTCTGACCGCCGCGCGCGCCCTGCAGCAGGTCAACAACCAACTCACCGCCCTGCAGAACCAGGCCTCGATGCTGCGGAACCAGGCGCGCGATCTGCAGGCCCTGGACTACTCCAGCCTCGCGCCGATCAAGGACGCGATGCAGCAGCTCGACGGCCTGCTGGCCAAGGCCAAGGGCATGGCGTTCGACGTCGCGTCGACCGAACAGGTCTTGAACGCCAGCTATGGCGCGCCGGACCCGAGCGCGAGCACCCGCCAGCTGATCGAGAGGGCTCGAAGCCAGGCCGAGACGGCGCTCGACGGATATCGCCAGGCGCTGCGGGTCCAGGCTCAGGTCGTCGAGAACGTGCGGGGCGACGGGCCGCTCATCGAAATCCTGATCAGCAAGAGCCAGGGCGCGGAGGGGCAGCTCCAAGCCCTGCAGGCGGCCAATCAGTTGCAGGCCCTGGCCGTCAAGCAAGACCAGCAGCTGCAGACGCTGATGGCGGCGCAGTACCGCGCCGATGCGCTGGAACGGGCGCGGCAAGCCCAGGCGATCGAAGCCGGCAAGGCCGCCGCCCGGCGGTTCGTCGGGCGCTCGGATGCGCCGGATCGCTGATCGGATCCAACCCGGACAAGGGCAAGCCCCATGGACCCCGCACCAGACCTGAATGTCGTCGACCGCCTGCTGGCGGCCTTCGGCGCCTACATCGACAGCGGCTTTGGTCTCGTGAAGCCCAAGATCGGCGCGCTGGCGAACGTGCTGATCGCGCTCGACATTACCTTGGCGGCGCTCTGGTGGTTGCTCGAGGGCGACGACAACGTGCTGGGCCGCCTGATCAAGAAGGTGCTCTATATCGGCGCCTTCGCCTTCATCCTCAACAACTTCCAGGTCCTTAGCCAGGCCGTCTTCCGCTCGTTCGCCGACCTGGGCGTGACGGCCGGCGGCGGCGGAATTTCAGCCGACGATCTGATGAAGCCAGGCAAGATCGCCGGCGTCGGCTGGGATGCGGCTCACCCGCTGATCGAGAAGTCCAGCGAACTGGTCGGCTTTCCCGAAATCTTCGTCAACGGCCTGACGATCCTGCTGCTGCTCGTCTGCTGGTTGCTCATCATCCTGTCGTTTTTCGTCATCGCCATCCAGCTGTTCGTGGCGATCCTGGAGTTCAAGGCCACCAGCCTGGCCGGATTCGCGCTTGTCCCATTCGCCTTTTGGAACAAGTCGAGCTTCCTGGCCGAACGGGTGCTGGGCAACGTCATCTCCAGCGGCGTGAAGATGATGGTGCTGGCGATGGTCGTTGGCATCGGCGCCAATTTCTTCGACGGCTTCGTGGCCGCCCTTGGCCCCGATCCTGACCTGGCCGACGCCGTCACCCTGGTGTTGTCGGCGCTGACGCTCGCGGCGCTCTCGATCTTCTGTCCCGCGATCGCCTCGGGCCTGGTGTCGGGCGCGCCCCAGCTGGGCGCCGGCGCGGCCGTCGGCACGGCGGCCGGCGCGGCCCTGTTG